>JBOHYO010000381.1:0-1848 GCA_050737935.1 Rhodanobacteraceae bacterium | reverse complement strand
GGGCACCGCCGCTTCGCCGGTGCGGACAAACCCGCCCAATGCATCCTCACCCATCGCGCGCAGGCTGTCGGCGTGTTCGGTGAAGCCGAGCAACACCAGCCCGAGCACCAGCAAGCCCGCGCCCAGCAAGGTGGCGTTGCGCGACGAATCGTGGAAAAGTCCGGGCAGGCGGATCACGCCGCGAGCTTACAACGAAGCACCCGCGAAGTGCGCCTGCTCGGCGGTGACCCCATAACGGCCACGTTCGTCGCGGCGCGGACTGGCCATCGCGATCGCGTGGTCGTGCGTGAAGAACAGCCGCACGCCGCGCGCGAGCTTGTCGTCGAGAAACTCGCGCTTCTCGTCGATCAGCATCTCGGGCGCGCGGTCGTAGCCCATCGTGACCGGCAGGTGCACCCACGGCCTTCCCGGGATCAGGTCGGCGCAATACACCACGCCGTCCCTGCCATGCGGTCCGACGATTTCAGAAAGCATCAGGCCCGGCGTATGGCCCTGGGACCAGTGGAAGCGCACCGCCTTGCCAAGCGTCGCCGAATACTCGCCATCGACCAGTTCCAGCCGGCCGCTCGCTTCGAGCAACTCCGGAACACCCGGCACGAACGACGCGCGGTCACGCGGATGCGGATCCAACGCGCGCGCCCAATGGCCGGTGCTGACGAGGTACTGCGCGTTCGGAAACAGCAGCCTCGCCGATGCATTTTCTTCCCATGGCGCGAGCAACCCGCCGACGTGGTCGAAATGCAAATGCGACAACACCACCACGTCGATGTCTTCGTGCGAGAGTCCGGCCGTACGCAGCGATTCCAGCAACACGTGGCGGTCCTCCACCACGCCGTAGCGTTCGCGGAGCTTGGGTTCGAAGAACGCGCCGATGCCGGTTTCGAACAGCACGTTGCGGCCGTCCAGATCAGTCGCCAACAGGCAACGGCAGGCCAGCGGAATGCGGTTCTGCTCATCGACAGGAACCCACTTCGACCACATCGCCCGCGGCGCATTGCCAAACATCGCGCCGCCGTCAAGCTTCTGGGTGTTGCCTTCGATCGAGTACAGCTTCATCAGACGCACCGCGTCAAATCGAACATGCTGCCATGATAGCGGCCACCTTCGCCCGCGCCGCCGCAGCGCGCCGGCCTAAGCCGGCTTAAAGGAACGCAACGACGGAGCCGACAGAGGCGCCACGGCCATCCCGGATGCCGGCTCCGCCCTTCGGGCGTGAGCCGGCCTACCGGATTTCCCGGCTTACTTCTCCGGCACGCTGATCGCAATGAACAGGTTCTGGCCCTGCCGTGAAACCAGCAGCAGCACCACGCTGCCAGGCTTGACGTTCGCGGTGTCGCGCTTGAACGCGGCAACGTTGTCGACGGGCTTGTTGCCCACGCGCAGGATCACGTCGCCGGGGGAAAGCCGCGCGTCGGCAGCCGGTCCCTCGACGTCGGTGATTACCACCCCACCCTTTCCGCTGTAGCCGAGCTGCTGTCGGATCTGGGGCGTGATGTCCTGCACGCTCAAGCCCAGCAGCTTGCTGCCACTGGTGGCCGCCGGCGCCCCGGCAATCAGGTCCGACGAGAGGCCATTGCGCGGCATCTCGCCGACCTTGACCTTGAGGCTGCTGGCCTTGCCGTCACGGATGATGTCCACCTTCGCCTCGGTACCGGGGGTGGTCATCGCAACCGCCGGGGGTAACTGCGAAGATTCGTAGATCTTGTGGCCGTCGAACCCGGTGATCACGTCGCCGACCTGGAGGCCGGCCTTGGCGGCGGGGCCGTCCGGCTGGATCTGCGCGACCACCGCGCCCTGCGCTGCCTTCAGCCCCTTGGACTTTGCGATGCCCTCCGTGACGTTCTGGAT
>JBOHYO010000380.1:0-14269 GCA_050737935.1 Rhodanobacteraceae bacterium | reverse complement strand
TCCTGGCCCGGGCTGATGTCGGGATCCCACCACACCGACCAGCCTTTCGCCTCGATCGCGGCGACCAGCGGCGCGACGCGCGCTTTGTCGGCGCGGGCGTAGGAAACGAAGACGTCAGCCATACTCGTCAGCCTTCTGCCACCGGTGCGGGTACTGCGCTTTTCGCCGGCGCGAGGCGCGCCTCGGCGGCGACGACCATGGCCTGGTAGCGCGGGTCGTCGTGCAAAAGGTTCAAATCCGGGTCGACCTTGGCGTAAGGAAGGAATGCATCGGTGATCATCGCGTAGACCGATCGCAACATCTCCAGCGCAGCCTCCTTGTCTTTCAACAGTACGCAGAGTGCGCACGCGAAGTTGTAGCGCATGTTGAAATGGTCGGGGTCGATCATCAACGCGCGCTTCATGCGCGCCTTCGCGCGATCGGCCTCGCCGAGTGCCATCAGCGCATAGGCGCTGTAGGCCAGGATCCCGGGGTTGTTCTGGTCGCGCGCAAGGATGACCTCGGCACGTTTAAACGACCTGTCCGCGGCACGGCGTGTGCCGGCCTGATTGCCCACGGCCATGTAACAACTGATCAACATGTTGGCCGAGTTGAGATCGGCTTCCATCTGTGACGCCGCCTTCTCGTACAACCGGATGGCGTCTTCGAAGTGATGAAGCTGATAGTTCACGCGTGCCGCGGTACGGTTCGCTTCGTAGGATTCGGGGTCGAGATTCAGCGCTACCGCAGCTTCGGATTCCGCCGCATCGGTGTCGCCATTCTGGAGCAGCACATAAGCCTTGACCGCGTGGGCTTCGGCCAGATCTGGAGTGATGGACACCGCGCGCTCTGCCGCCGCCATGCCGTTCTCCGATCCCATTCCCAACAGTGCACGCAGGCTCCGGTAGCCGATTGCCATCAACGCCCAAGCCTGCGCATAACGGGGATCGATATCGGTGGCTTCGGTACACATGCGGATGATGGCGTTGGCCGCGTGTTCGTCGTTCTCCTGACCGCTCACGTACATCTGCCGCGCCATCAGATAGAGGTCGTACGCCTCGGCGCTGTCGGTCCCGCGTCGTTCGATGGCCTTCTTCTCTTCGGGCAGCAAGCGCAAGCGCAGAGCCTTGGCGATGGCGCGGGAAATCTCGTCCTGCAACGCGAAGATGTCGCTGGTATCGCGGTCGTAGCGCTCGGCCCAAACGTGACCGTTGTCTTCGCAGTCAACGAGCTGGGCGCTGATCCGCACCCGGCCGCCGGCCTTGCGCACGCTGCCCTCCAGCACGTGCGTGACCTTCATCTCGCGGACGAGCTGGGGCACGTCCAGTTTCTCGCCCTTGTACTGGAATGCGCTGTTGCGCGAGATGATGCGGAGCGACGAAACCTTGCTGAGGTCGGTGATGATGTCTTCGGTGATGCCGTCGCTGAAATACTCCTGATCCGGATCGCCGCTCATGTTGGCGAACGGCAACACGCAAATGGTGTAGCGCGGGGACGGCTTCTCGGCGGAGGGAGCGGCTTGCGCACCCTTCGGCTTCGTGGACTGCGTCGCCTGAGAACGCGCAATCATCGCCGCCAGTGCGTGCAGGCAATCCTGTACGGACGGATGGGATGGGTCTTCACGCCACCCGTCCAGGTCGGTGGTATGGATCGCGCGTACATCCATCGGCAGGCGCGCCTGCTCAAACCGTACCGGCACCAGGATGCCGCGCTCGGCCGCTTCGCGCGCCTCGCCACGTACCCAGCGAGAAGCCACGGAAACTGGCGTCCACACCACCAGTACCGCCTTGGCCGCATCAATCTCGGCTTCGATCTGGTCGTCGAATTCCTGGCCGGGACTGATCTCGGGATCCCACCACACCGACCAGCCCTTGGCCTCGATCGCGGCCACCAAAGGCGCGACGCGAGCCTTGTCGGCCCGTGCGTAGGAAATGAAAACGTCAGCCATGCCGCTCAACCCCTGTAACGGGTGGGGCGCTGAACCCCTTGACTTTCAAGCATACCGCAGCGGCACGGCGGCCGATAGCGAGCGGCGATGGCGTAATCCATGCGGGGCGGCGACGGCGCTGGGCCCACGCTTACGAGATCAGGGGCCGCGTGACTCGATGACGCGCCGCATCCGCAGCCGGCGCTTCAAGTTCTCCGGCGGCGCAGCCTACCGCGCATTCCCCGATTTGCTTTATGCTGCGCGGGTCATGGGTCCGCACACAGCCAGCGTCATCGAACATCCCGCGTCAGCGGCCGCCAACCTGCACACCACCCGGGTGTTGTCGCTGGACGCCGGTGGCCGCATCCTCGACTGGATCAGTTGGCAGGACGCGGCGTGCCTGTACGTGCGTGAAGCGGTCGCATGGACGCTGGGTGATCCCTGCCTCACGATCCATGGCGGCTTCCGCCGCGATACCGGTGACCAGAGCATCCTCGAGCTGCACCCGATCGTCGCCAGCCGCGGCCACTGCCACAGCGGCGCGGTCGATCCGTCCCCGGCGTTGAGCAACGCCGCGCTGTTCGCACGCGACCGTTACCTGTGCCTGTATTGCGGCCGGCACTGCGCGCGCAGCGAACTGACGCGAGACCACGTGGTGCCGCTGTCTCGCGGGGGCCGCGACGTATGGGAGAACGTGGTGTCCGCGTGCCTTGCGTGCAACCTGAAGAAGGGCGGGCATACGCCGCAGCAGGCGGGCATGCCGCTGCTCGCGGTTCCCTACAAGCCGAGTTGGGTGGAGCACCTGATCCTCTCCAACCGCAATATCCTCGCGGACCAGATGGAATTCCTGGTGCACCACCTGCCCAGGGACCGCCGCCCGGCGGCGTGATGGAAACGCCGGCCCGACGCGGCTCATCTGCGCCGGGCTTGGGCTTCGCAAGCATGCATCCATGCGGCGATTCCCCGCCCGTGCCTCCCTGTGCGGGCGTTTGCCGGCGCAGGACGCCATTACGCGCGCCATCCTTGGCGCTCGCCTTCGGTCAACTTCGCGGTTCGCGCGCGTTCCAGCCGCGCGCAGTCAAGGCATCTCGCGAAAGCTGCGGCTCGCCCTTGGCCGCAGCGCGGAGGCCCGTTATGCTGCACCGCAGCAGTCGTTGCCCTCTCCTTTCATGACTCCAACCGACCCGCACCCCGGGGCGCCGGATCAGCCGTCCGCTCGCGCCGGTGAATCGCATCCGGAGTCCGCGCACGAAAGTGTGCGAACCACCGGCAGCACCGATGCCCTGCCGCTCGCGCCGGCACTGGGTGCGGCGCTGGACGCGGCGAGCATGCCGCGCGAATCGACGCTGGTATCGAAGCGGATCCTGTTGATCAGCGCGCTGGCGATCGTGCTCGGTGCCGCGGCGGCCGGCGTCGCACAGTTGCTGATGTTGATGATCAACGTGATCACCGACATCACGTTCTACGGCCGCATCTCCGACGTGTTCGGTCCGAATGCACTGCCACGCTCGGCGGTGCTGTCGCCGGCCGGCAATCATCTCGGCGCGTGGGTGATCGTGATGCCGGTGATCGGCGGGCTGATCGCGGGCGTAATGGCGCGTTGGGGTTCACGCGCGATCCAGGGCCACGGCATCCCCGAGGCCATGGAACGGATCCTCGAGCACGAATCGAACATCCCGCCGCGGGTGACCTGGCTGAAACCGGTGTCGTCGGCGTTCGCGATCGGCACCGGCGGCCCGTTCGGTGCCGAGGGCCCGATCATCTCGACCGGCGGCGCGATGGGTTCGCTGATCGGCCAGTTCCTGAGCGTCACCGCGCAGGAGCGCAAGGTGCTGCTGGCCGCTGGCGCCGCGGCCGGCATGGCGGCGGTGTTCGGCGCACCGGTCGCCTCGCTGGTGATGGCGGTCGAACTGCTGCTGTTCGAATTGCGCCCGCGTTCGCTGATCCCGGTTGCGCTGGCCACCGTCACCGCAACAGGGGTGCGCTACGCGAGTTTCGGTTCCGCGGCGGTGTTCGCGATGCCGGCGGTGATCGAGCCCGGCGGCTGGGCGCTGGCGAGTTACATCGTGCTCGGCGCGATCGTCGGGTACGCCAGCGTGTGGGTGACCCGCGCGGTGTATGGGGTCGAGGACCTGTTCGAGAAGTTGCCGATCCACTGGATGTGGTGGCCCGCCATCGGCGCGGTGGCCGCCGGCGTGATCGGCTGGATTTCGCCGCACACCCTCGGCGTCGGCTACGACAACATCGACGCGCTGGTGCAGGGCCACTTCGGCGTCACGATGCTGCTCACCTTCGGTGCCCTGAAATTCCTTTCCTGGGTGATCGCGCTGGGCAGCGGCACCTCGGGCGGCACGCTGGCACCGTTATTCATGATCGGCGGCTCGATGGGTGCACTGGTCGGCATCGGAATCGGTGATGTCTGGCCGTGGTTCGGGATCGACTCGCGGATTGCCGCACTGGTTGGGATGGCGGCGATTTTCGCTGGATCGTCGCGCGCGCTTCTGACCGCGATCGTGTTTGCCTTCGAAACCACCCGCCAACCCGAGGCGCTGTTGCCGCTGCTGGCCGGTTGCGCCGCGGCCTACCTGATCTCGGCGCTGACCATGCGCAGCACCATCATGACCGAAAAGATCGAGCGGCGCGGTATCCGTGTGCCCAGCGAATACGCCGCCGATTTCCTGGAGCAGGTCCAGGTCGGCAAGGTCTGCATCCGCGAGGTGCGCGCGCTCAAAACGTCCGACGAACTGAGCGAGGTCCGGCGGTGGCTGAACTCGGGTCGCGTGCGCGCCAAGCACCAGGGCTATCCGGTCGTCGATGACGCGGGACGGATACGCGGCGTCGTGACGCGTCGCGACCTGCTCGACCCCGACCGCGCGGAGCTGACCCGCATCGGCGACATGCTCACCCGCGGGCCGATCGTGGTATTCGAGGACCACAACCTGCGCGACGCGTCCGACCTGATGGTCACCGAAAACGTAGGCCGTGTGATCGTGGTCCCGCGCAACGACCCGACCCGCATGGTCGGCTTCCTCACCCGCAGCGACGTGATGGCGGCCAACAGCCGTCGCATCCACGAAATGCACGACGCCACGCGCGAGATCCGGATCAGGCAGACGTTGCGGCGCTTCGGCGGCCGCACGCGCGCGGCGAGCGATACCAAGGCGTCGTAAGCCGGCGGCGGGAGACAACGCAACGGCTCGCCCGGCGTGTTGGGCTTCCCCCTGATCAAGTCCGGGGTCAACCCAATCTACGACTGCAACGATGGCACGTTCGTGGGTCGCGGCGGGAACCAATGCCCGGGCGCTCGTCACGCCCCGCCATGAGCAGAAGGCAGGTTGGGTTGACGCCGCTTTTGCGGCGGAAGCCCAACGGCTCGGCCCACATGTTGGGCTTCCCCGGACCAAGTCCGGGGTCAACCCAACCTACAACTGCAACGATGGCACGTTCATGGTCGCGGCGGGAACCAATGCCCGGGCGCTCGTCACGCCTCGCCAGGCGCAGAAGGCAGGTTGGGTTGAGGTCGCTTCTGCGGCGGAAGCCCAACGGCTCGCCCGGCGTGTTGGGCTTCGCCGCGCTCGTAGGTTGGGTTGACGCCGCTTTCGCGGCGGAAGCCCAACGGCGCGGCCCACGTGTTGGGCTTCCCCCGGATCAAGTCCGGGGTCAACCCAACCTGCCCTGAGGCGGCGCCCCTGTGCGACGGGGGCGCCAATTTCACTGGGCGCTTTGCGGCGCCGCGGGCTGTGCCTGCTCGGCGCCGGATTGCACGGCTTGCGGCGCGTCCGGACCCGTCCAGCGCTTGATCCAGTCGAGCACCGTCTCGTGCCACATCACGCTGTTCTGCGGCTTCAGCACCAGATGGTTCTCGTCGGGAAAATTCAAAAATTCGCTTGGAATGCCGCGCCGCTGCAACGCGGTGAATGCGCCGAGGCCTTGCGAAATCGGGATGCGGTAGTCGTGGCTGTCGTGGATCACCAGCATCGGCACGCGCCAGTCCTTGACGTGGTCAAGCGGGTTGAACTTCTCGTAGTTCTCCGGGTGCTCGAACTGCGTACCGCCGTTCTCGCGCTCCTCGAACCACAGTTCGTCGGTGGCGTAATACATCATGCGCGCGTCGAACACGCCGTCGTGGTCGACCAAGCACTTCCACGGCTGGTTCCACACCCCGGCCATCCAGTACACCATGTAGCCGCCGTAGCTCGCGCCCAGCGCGCAGGCGTCGCTGCCGTCAAGGTACGGAAACTGTTGCAATGCGGCCGCCCAGCCCTTCTGCAGGTCTTCCAGCGGACGATCGCCCCAGTGCTGCGAAATCGCGTCAGTGAATGCCTGGCCGTAACCGACCGAGCCGTGGAAGTTGATCGCGACCACCGCAAAGCCAGCTCCGGCGTAGGTTTGCGGGTTCCAGCGGTAGTGGAACTCGTCGGGCCAGGCGCCCTGCGGGCCACCATGGACCAGGAATGCGACCGGATATTTCTGGCCGGGCTTGGCGCCGACCGGTGGCATCACGTACCCGTGCACGGTGTCGCCATTCCAGCCCTTGAAGGTAAACCAGTGCGCGTTCGAGAATTCGATGTCCGCGAGGCGCGCCGCGTTGAAATGCGTGACCTGCGCGAGATGCTTGCCTTGCGTGCCCAGCGTGTACAAGTCGGTCGGATGCGTAAAGTCCTGGCGCGCGGCGACGACCTTGTCCCCGGCGACGTCGAAGCCCGACACGCTGCCGTCGCCGAGCAATTTCGTCGGTTTGCCGGTGGCGACGTCGATCGCGTACAACGCGACGTTGCCGTCGTCGGCGACCGTGGTGTAGAGCGTCCCGCCATCCCCGGAAAGCACGAGCGGGCCGGCCGAACGATCCCAGGCCGGATCGATTTCACGCGTCGCGCCGGTCGCGAGATCCATTGCCATGATCCCGAAGCGGTCGGCCTCGAAGCCCGGCGTTTTCATCGCGAGGTAGTACAGCGTCTTGCCATCGCGCGAGGGCAGCGGATACGCATCCCACGCCTTGTTCGCCGCCGTCAGGTTCTTCGCCGCCGTGGAACCATCCGCCGGAACCGAATACATATCGAAGTTGGTGGACCACGCCTCGGTCTTGCCGGCGATGCGCACATCGAAATAGACCGTGTTGCCGTCCGGTGAAAACGCGTATTCGGCGTTGCTGCCATCAGGCTTCGAGGGCACGTCGCCATCGATGCCCTTCGTCAACAGGATGGGCGCGGACGAGCCATCCAGCGGCATCACGAACAACTGCCCGCGGCGATGATCGGACCACGTGTCCCAATGCCGCACGAACAAGCGGTGGTACAGGCGGCCGGTCGCCTTCACCTTTTTGTTGGCGTCGAGCTTCTTGCGCGTGCACTCGAGCGTGGTGCAATCCTCGAACATCTGGGCCGAGAACAGCAAAGACTTGCCGTCCGGCGAAAGCTTGAAATTGTCGACGTCGAGCGGCAGGTGGGTGACCTGCACCGGCTCACCGCCCGCGACGGCTGCCTTCCAAAGTTGCGTCGAGTCCTTTTCCGTCGCGAGGAAATACACGGTACCGCCATCCGGGGAAAAGGTCGGGCTGCCGGCATTCAACCTGGGGTCGGTGATGCGCCGCGGCTCGGCGCCCTTGCGTGAAAGATCGAGCAACCACACGCTGGTGACACCCTTGTTTGCGTCCCAGTCGGTGCTGCGCACGGTGAAGGCGATCTCGTTGCCGTTGGGCGACAGATGAGGGTCCGACACCCGATCCATCATTGCCAGATCGTGCGCATTGAAGGGATGTTGCGCTGCCATGGCGGCTCCCGAACAGACGGCCAGCGCCAGCGCGCAGGCGGCAAGGCGAAGGTTCATCGTCGCTATCCCCGACATTCACGGAACCGCAACGTTACCACGTGCGCGTGCGCACCCGCACCCGCCGTTCGGAAAACCCTGCCCCGGAAGAAGGCCTGTGTCGCCCATTGCCCGTTCGACGGGCCGCCCTGACGCACGCACTGCCTTTGTTACTTCACCGCGTTGCTCGTGCCCTTGGCCGGCACGAAGTGCAGGTCCTGGTAATCCCAACTGAAATCCGCGGTCGGCGATATCGGTTTCATCCGGATGGCGGAGATGCTTCCGTCGGGATCCAGATCGAACGTGACGTAAGCGTCCTCGACGTCGCGGTCGCTCCAGTGCGTGCGGAAGGTGTCGTACTGGGCGTGTTCAAGCGTCCCTTGCATGCCGGGCGAACGATCGAAGCGGATGCGCAACTTGCCTTGCACGTCACTGATCGTCATGGTGCCGTACCACGGATCACGGTAGGTGCCGGCGTACGAGGTCAGCGGCAGCGACGGCCCACGTTCAGGGTGCATGCTCCCCTGCTGCATCTTCAACGCTTTCAATGCCATCGATTGGCGTTGATCGACGAGCTGGCGATAGCGGGCGATCCAGTCGGTCGATGGCGCGTCGAGATAGTGATCCAGCAGATGACGGAAAACCGCGAGCAATGCTCCACCGTCCTCCGAGTTGATCATCACCGCGAACGCCACGTGTTTGCCCGGGATGATCACGACTTCGGAGAGTCCGCCCAGAACGCCTCCGGAGTGGGTGACGATCTTGTGGCCCCGATAATCCGTGATGAAAAAGCCCGGTGCGTATTCTGCGAAATCCGGGGTGGTGATTTCAATCGGTTTCGGGGCGGGCCTGATCGGCACGACCGTCACCGGCGTCCACAATACTTTCGACTGCGCCGCACTGAACAGACGTTTGCCATTGCCCATTTCGCCATGTGCCAGCTGCACGCGCAACCAGCGTCCCATGTCGTCGGCGCTCGCGCAGATCGCCCCGGCAGGTGCTATCGGATTGGTCACGCCATCGGACGCCAGGACGCTCTGTGGCCCCATCCCACGTATGGTCCCGGCTATGCGTGCGTGCGGCGCCGCGTGATCCGGGCCCTGGGAATGGAAATCGATTGTCGCATCGTGCATGCCGAGTGGTTCGAAAATACGTTGCTTGACGAAGGCCTCCCACGTTTGCCCGGACACGGCCTGCACCAGTTGCCCCGCCACCGAATACAAAACGTTGTCGTAGGCGAATCCCTTGCGGAAGCTGGTAGCCGGCTTGAGGTAGCGAATCGAGTGGACCAATTCGGCGCGGGTGCGGTTGGTGTCCGGAAACACCATGAGGTCGCCCTCGCCCAGGCTCAGTCCGCTGCGGTGAACGAGCAGATCGGTGACCGTCATGTTCTGTGAAGCGTAGGCGTCATACATCCGGAAACCAGGCAGGCGATCGACCACCCGGTCATCCCAGCCCAGCTTGCCGTCATCGACCAGGATCGCCAGCGCGGCCGAGGTGAATGCCTTGGTGTTGGAGCCGATCGGGAACGTGGTGTGCGCGTCCACGCGTGCCGGCGAGCCGAGCTTGCGGATGCCGTAGACGCGCGTTTCCATTGTGTCGCCATCGACGATCGCGATCGACATTCCCGGCACGCCGAACGCCTTCATCGCACGGGCGACGTACGCGTCGAAATCGGACCGCGACGCCGCCGCGGTGCCCTGGGCCGCCTTCGCCGCCGGGGTCGCCGCGCTTGCCGCGGCCGTACTCAGCAGGAGCAGCGCGGTTCCCGTCACCATCCATCGAGCGAACATGTTTTTCCCTCGCAAGCCTTGATCCCGTTCAGAAGTGCGTATTGAAGTTCACGAGCCCATACGCAATGATCGCCCAGATGCCGTAGATCGCTGACAAGGCGAGCACCGCCTCGCCTGCGCGACACAACACGCCCCCGGGCCCACGTGCGATGCGCAAGACCGCCTCGACCACGATCGCGATACCGCCCGCGATCGCCAGCACACCCAATACATAAAGCAAAATCAGCCAGCCGCCAAAGTCGGTGTGGAACAGCGTCAATGGGTTCGAGAACATGATCAGCAGCCCCAGCCAGCCGACCACGACTGCAAGTTGCAAAATCACGCCGATGCGCGAAGCCAGCCTGAGCTTGAACTGATACGGCGCCAGTGGCAGCGCCCGGCCGAACCGACGCCGTGCGATGGCGCCGCCAATCCAGACCAGCAGGGTCAGAACGAACACGGCAATCGCGATGTCGGTCAGCAATACGAACCAACCATGTTTTTGCAAACCGTGCACGGGTTGCATCACCATCACCGGGATGATGTCGTCGGAAATCCACCAGCGGATCGAACCATCCCGGTTCGCGACGAAGCGCAGGTGCGCCTGGCCGTTCACTTCGCGATACGTCAGCGGCCCCACTTCGCGCCAATGTTTCAGTGCGCCGCTCGGCTCCCTGAACATGCCGACCGTAATCGTCCCGTCGGGCTGCGCGGCCACCTGCGTCTGACCGAGCATGAACAATAGCCGCAGCGCGCTGTTCTCGCGACGGCTGCTCCAGTACCAACCGGCCACGCGCGCGGCATCGCGCTTGGCCGTCGCAACCGTTGCTTGTGCAGGCGCCGTGTAGGGAAAGTAGCGATCGAGGAAGGCGCGGAACAATTCGGTGCGCACGCTTTCCGCGGTGCCGTTCGGGGCTTGGCCTGCGCTGTTGAACGACATGAACAAGCCGACATCCTTGTCCAGCAACAGGTGCAGATCGGAATGGAAGGCAACGGTGTCGCCACCGTGACCGATGATCCGCAACCCGTTGCGATTTTCCTGGTAGAAACCGAGGTCGTAACCGTTCGCGCCGGGGGCCATCCGCGACTGTGGCGAGTGCATCAGTTGCGCTGTCGCGACGGGCAGGATGGACGTGCCATCGAACTGTCCGTTGTGCAACTGGGCGATCATGAATTTCGCCATGTCGGTGGCGCTCGAGGTGAGCGACCCGGCCGGCCACGCCTGCACCGGCTCGAACGGCACGATGGTTTTTCCGCTTGCGGTGATGTAGCCGGTTGCAAGATCGCCACGCAAGTCGGCCGGCAATGGCTGGGCGAAGGTCGAATGCACCATGCCCAGCGGTTTCAGGATGTGGTTTGCGATATAGGTATCGAATGGTTCGCCCGATACCCGTTGCACGATGTACCCCGCCAGTGCGGCGCCGTAATTGGAATACGCCACGACCTTGCCCGGCGGAAAAATGCGGGGCGGGATATGGTCGATCAGATATTGCCGCAGCGGCACCAATTGTTCGGGCGTCGCCGCCATCAGATCGTGGATGGTCTCGGCAAATCCCGGCGTCATCGTCATCAGGTCGCGCACGGTGATCGGCTTGCCGTACTTGTCCGGGATCTTGAAATCCAGGTAGTTGTTTACGTCGGCATCAAGATCGATCTTGCCCGCCGCGACCAGTTGCATCAGCGCGGTCCAGGTGAACAGTTTCGACGTCGAGCCGACCCGGAACAGCGTCCGGTCCGGGATCACCGGTGTGCGCTCGGCGACGTTCGCGTAACCATAGCCCTGCGCGAAGATCAGGTGCCCATCCTTGACCACCGCGATGACGCCGCCCGCGATGTCGTTGCGTTTCAGCATGTACGGGACGAGCGCGCCGAAAAACGAACGCAGGTCCTGCGAAGTCAACGCGGGGGCTCCGGCTGGCGCAGTCGCATTCGACGCGATGTCGGACAATGGCGGCGTCGGCACCGAACTGGCCGGCGCGGGCGTTTGCGCAGGAACGTGAGCAGGCGGGCTGTTCCGAACCGGGCCTGCCGCCGCGGCCGCACCGCTCGTCAGCAGCAAAACGAGTCCCGCCGTCATCCATCGGGTAACCATGGCTTTTCCTCGCGTCAACAAGTTCCGCGGCAGTCGTGCATCGCTCAGTAGGTGAAACTGAAATTGATCAAGCCGTAGAAGACGATTCCCCAGAGCCCGTACAGGGCGCACAGACCCAGCACCGCCTCGCCGAGGCGCACCAGCCATCCCCCGGGACCGCGAACGATACGCAGCACCGCCTCGACCAGCATCGCGAGTGCACCGATCGTCGCAAGCACACCCAGCACGTAGATTGCCGTCAGATAGCCATTGAGTTCGCCGCTGGCGGTGGCGAAGACGTAGGTGAACATCGCGAACCAACCGCAAAGCAGCAGCAGGAGCAGGATCACGCCCACGCGCGAGGCAAGCCGCCACCAGAACTCGCCGCGCGTCAACACGAGTTTCCTCCTCATGCGACGTCGCACGATGGCGCCACCGATCCAGATCGCGAGGGTGAGCAACAGCACCACGATGAACGCGGTTCCCAGCGGCTTCAGCATCCCGAAGCTCTGCAAACCATGTACTGGCTGGAACACGAATACCGGAAGGAAATCATCGGAAATCCAGTAACGGATCCTGCCATCCTTTCCGGCCACGAATTTCGTAAGCGTCTGGCCGCCGACTTCGCGCCACGTCAGCGGCCCGACCTCCCGCCAGGTCCTGGGCGTGCCGCTCAAATCCGTGAGCACGCCGATCTGGATGGTGCCATCGGGATTCGCCGTCACGTGGGTCTGGGTGAATGCGTAGATCAGCCTGAGGCCGCTCTCGATGCGCCGGGTGGATAGATACCACCCCGCCACGCGTGCCGCGTCGGGTTTCGGATCGGTGACCGTCTTCTGTTGCGGAGCGGTGTACGGGTAATAGCGGTCGAGAAAGTCGCGGAACAAAGCGGTGCGGACCTTCTCGACCTCACCTGCCTTGCCCGCGCTGTTGAACGACATGAACACTCCGACGTGCTTGTCGAGCAGCAGGTGCATGTCGCTGTGAAATGCGTTGGTGTCGCCGGCATGGCCGATGATGCGCAGCCCGTTGCGGTTTTCCTGATAGAACCCCAGGTCGTAGCCGTTCATCCCGGGCGCCATCCGCGACTGCGGCGAATGCATCAACTTGATCATCGCAGGCGAAAGGATCGAGGTGCCGTCGTACTGGCCATTGTCCAGTTGCGCGATCATGAAACGCGCCATGTCGGTGCCGCTCGAGGTCAGCGAGCCGGCCGGTGCGATCTCGACGGATTCGAACGGGATGACCGTCTTGTTCGACACGGAGTGGTAACCGAGCGACATGTCGGGAGCCAGCGCGGGCGGCAACGGTTGCTCGAACGTGGAATGGTCCATGCCGAGCGGTTTGAAAATGTGGTCTTCGATGTACTGGTCGAAGGTCTGGCCCGACAAGCGCTCCACGATGTAACCCGCCAGCGTGGCGCCGTAATTCGAATAGGCGACGATCTTGCCCGGCGGGAAGATCCGCGCGGGCAGGTCCTTCTTTACATAGTCGCCGATCGGAAAGAGCTGTTTCGGCGATGAAAGGAACTCGTCCCGGACCGTGTCTTCGAAACCCGGCGTCATCGTCATCAGATCACGCATGGTGATCGGCTTGCCGAATTTCTCCGGAATCTTGAAGTCAAGGTACTTGTTCACGTCCGCGTCGAGATCGATCTTGCCCTCGCCGACCAACTGCATGACGGCGGTCCAGGTGAACGTCTTGGAAACCGACCCCGGCCGGAACAACGTCTGATCCGCGATCACCGGCTTGCGCTTGGCAACGTCCGCGTAGCCGTAACCCTTCGCGAACAGGATCTGGCCGTCCTTGACGACCACGATCACGCCACCAGCGATATCACCCCGATGGATGGCATAGGGCACCAGGCTGTCGAAGAACGCCTGCACGTCCTGCGGGGTCATCCCTGGCGCGCTGGTCGATGGCTGATTCGGCGTCGACGCGGGCGCCGCGGTGCTTGCCGCCGCCGGAATCGCGGACGCGGCCGGCGCAGCGGTGGCTGGAACCGGCTTGTTCTCGGCCGTCCGGCCCGCAGCAGGCGCGGCAGTGGCAGCACCTGCGGTCAGCAGCAATGCTGCAATTGTCGTCATCCATCGAGTGAACATGTCAATCTCCCCGCAACGTTTGAATCGCGAAATGAGGCTACGCGGCAGCGCCCCACACCGAGTCGGAACACCAGATTTTTCCATCGGCGTAGTCAGCGGAGGGCTCTCGCTCGCGCGCCAGGAACGTAGGCGCATCCAGGTCCACGAAGTCGCATAATTGGGCAAGCACAAACGCCGGGGCCATGGCCAACGAGGTGCCATTCATGCAACCGACCATGACCCGCATGCCGTGCCGACGCGCCTCTTGCGCCATCAGCAGTCCTTCGGTGAGTCCCCCGCACTTGTCCAGCTTGATGTTGATCAAGTCGTAGTGGGCTGCAAGCGGCTCGATGTCACGCAGGCCCTGCGCGCTCTCGTCAGCTGCAAGCGGAATCGGGGATTGCAGGCCTGCGAGCCCAGCATCTTCCCCGCGTGGCAGCGGTTGTTCTATCAACGCGACCCGTGCTTCGACCAGCGACGGCAACAGGTTCTCCAGCGAATGCCGGGTAAAGCCCTGATTGGCGTCCACGCCGATCCAGACATCCGGGCGTGCGGCACGCACGGCCGCCACGCATGCCGCGGCATCGTCGCCAGTAAGTTTCAGCTTGATGGCGCGGGCGTGGGTGTATGCACG
>JBOHYO010000379.1:0-6643 GCA_050737935.1 Rhodanobacteraceae bacterium | reverse complement strand
ACCCGGGACCGGGGACCGGGGACCCGCCGATAGCAACACTTCCGCAAGCAACTGGCCGCCAGCTTCAATCGAAGCTGATACGGCCGACACTGTTGTGGCCTCACCAGTTTCGGGTCCCGGGTACCGGGTCCCGGGTCCCGAATTTTCACTGCCGGGTCCCGCTCTATCGCTCGCCGAGCAAGTCGAACACGCCATCACGCACTCCGGCTTGCGCGACTACTACGAGCGCGACAGCCGCGGCAACGCCGAAGCGCGGGTCGAAAACCTCGACGAACTGGTCAACGTCACCAGCCGTTTCGAGCGCACCCCGGAGGACATCGAGGCCGGCCTGTCCGAACTTCCGGCGTTCCTCGCGCACGCCGCGCTGGAAGCGGGCGAGGGCCAAGGCGCCGCGGGCGACGACTGCGTGCAACTGATGACCCTGCATTCCGCGAAGGGACTCGAGTTCCCCATCGTGTTCCTGGTGGGGTTGGAGGACGGCCTGTTCCCGACCCAGCGCTCCTTCGAGGATCCCTCGCGGCTGGAAGAGGAACGCCGGCTAGCCTACGTCGGCATCACCCGGGCGCGCGAGCGGCTGGTGCTTTGCTATGCCGAGTCGCGCCGCCAGTACGGCAGCGAAACGCTGTCGCGACCTTCGCGCTTCCTCGACGAATTGCCCGCGCACCTGCTGAACGAAGTACGCCCGCGCGCGAAGATCAGCCGGCCCGTGTACGCACCGCGTGCGCGCGGGCATGCCGACCTGGACGCCGGACCGGAAGTGAAACTCGGGCAGCGCGTACGCCACGCGAGCTTCGGTGAGGGCGTGGTGGTCAGCGCGGAAGGCTCCGGCGCGCACACCCGCATCCAGGTCAACTTCGCTGACGCCGGTCCGAAATGGCTGGTCGCCGCGTATGCGAATCTGACGGCGTTGTAGGTTGGGCTGATCCCGGACTTGTTCCGGGAGAAGCCCAACAGCCGTCGCATCAATGGTGAAGACGACCCGGCCGTCGTTGGGCTTCGCTGCGCTCAGCGCCAACCCAAATGCCTCACTCCTGCTCGGGATGCAGATGTGCCGGCTGCCACGCCGAAAGGGCGCGCTGGGCACGCTCGCGCCCCAGCTCGATCAATTCGGCGGCACGGTAGAACTCATACACCGCGCTGGCGTTGCGGGGTACCTCGATCACGAGGTCGGGGCGATCCGCGGCGAGCCGGAAACTGGTGAGGTTTTCCTGCATCAGGTCCAGCGCCTGGGTGAGCGTGGCGGTCCAGCCGGGTTCGCTTCGGCCCTCGACGTGGTGCGCGATGGTGCGCTTCACGTAGGCGGCGATCTTGCTGCGCAAACCCTTGCGCGGCTTCGGCTGGACGCGCGCAATGACCGGCAGCGCCTCGGGCGCGCCGTTGACATTGATCGCCATCGTGTAGTCGCTGGGCGACTGCAACAGCGGCGTCAGCGGCAGCGGATTCATCAGACCGCCGTCCACCAGCCGATGACCATGCAGCGGATGCGGACGGAAGATCGTCGGAATCGCGATCGAGGCGCGGATCGCGTCGAACAACGAGCCGCGCGAAAGCCAGACTTCGCGCTCGCGGTCGAGATCGGTCGCGACCGCGGTGAATGCCATCGACAGTTCGCCGATCTCCACATCGCCGATCAATTCGCGCAGCACCCCGATGATCCGCTCGCCCTTGATCAGCCCGGCGCCGGACAGCGTCCAGTCGACCAGCTTGAGCACGTCCATCTTCTGCAGCGCGACCACCCAGTCGCGATACACGTCGAGTTTGCCGGCGGCGTAGATCCCGCCGATCAGCGCACCCATCGAGCTGCCGGAGACGCCGACGACCTGGTAGCCGGCCGCCTCGATCGCCTCGATGGCGCCGATGTGGGCGAGCCCGCGCGCGCCGCCTGTGCTCAATGCCAGCGCCACGGTCGGCTTGGCGCGCACCGGCACTGTGAGCGCGTGGCGGTCGTTCATGGCGCGGCTTGCACGTACCCGTCCAGCGCGAGCTTGTGCATGATCCGGATTTCCTCGCGCAACGACTGCGGCGCCACCACCTCCGCGTCCGGTCCGTAGCGCAGGATGTCCATCACCAGCTCGCGCGATTGCGCGTAGGGTACCCGCAGTTCGTAGCGGCCGTCGTCCAGCCAGCGGCCCTCCTGCAGTGAATGCCAGTGCTCATCCGCGACCCAGCGCGCCGCGCGCGCGGAAAACCGGATCGTCGCCCAGGCCTTGGGCGCGCCCGCGAAAATGCCGTAGCTCGAGGCGAGGGTGTCGTTCAACTCCTTCTCGTCGCGGTCGATCGCCGGCTTGTCCCGTTGCTCGACTTCGCCGATCCGGTCCACCGCGAAACTGCGCAAGGCTTCGCGATCGTGGTCCCAGGCATCCAGATACCAGTTGTCGCGGTAGTGCGTCAGCCGCTGTGGCGACACGTGCCGCACGCTGTCGGCACCGGTGGTGCGCGCCCGGTAGCGGAACCCCAGTTGGCGGCGTGCCAGCACCGCGCTCGCCACCGCACGGAATACCTGTTGGTTGAGCTTGCGCGAACCCCAGGGCACCACGCGGATGCGCTCCATCGGCTGCTTGGTTGTTCCCGAGTGCGCATTGAGCAGCTTTTCGACACGTTCGCGAAACGGCGCGAGTGCATCGGCCAGGACTCCCGGATCGGAGCGCCGGACCAGTGCTTCCAGTGCCACCAGCGCCGACAGTTCCTCGCTGGTCAGCCACAGCCCGGGCAGCTCGAAGCGATCGCCCTCGCCTTCCGTGTAGGCGTAGCCGCGGCCTTCCGGATCGCTGTCCAGCGGCGCGCCCAGCGCGTCGCGCAGAAAAGCGATGTCGCGGTACAAGGTCGCACGCGAGCAATCCAGTTCCTCGCGCAGGCGTTCCACGCCGACCGGGTGCCGGTGGGACTGGAAAATCCTGTGCAGGGTAAGAATGCGCTCGTAGCGATCCATCCACGCAGCATGCCGCGCGGCGCGATTGGCGGCAAGCGCGGCGCGTGGCTACCATCGACACTGTCCCGGTCCCGGGACGATGAGCAAGCACATGCCACACGCCCACCTCGAACTGAACCGCCCCACCGGTGACGAAGTCAAAACCACGACCTGCTACATGTGTGCGTGCAGGTGCGGCATCCGCGTGCACCTGAAGAACGGCCGGGTCCGCTACATCGACGGCAATCCCGACCACCCGGTCAACCGCGGCGTGATCTGCGCGAAAGGCTCTTCCGGAATCATGCAGCACTATTCGCCGGCGCGCCTGCGCAAACCCCTGCTGCGCGTGGGCGAACGCGGCGCGCGCGAATTTCGCGAGATCGAATGGGACGAGGCGCTGGCGCTCGCAACCAAATGGCTCGGCGAGATTCGCGCGCGCAATCCCGACGAGCTGGCGTTCTTCAGCGGCCGCGACCAGTCGCAGGCGCTGACGGGCTGGTGGGCCCAGCAGTTCGGCACCATCAATTACGCCGCGCACGGCGGCTTCTGCTCGGTCAACATGGCCGCGGCCGGCATGTACACGTTCGGCGGCTCGTTCTGGGAATTCGGCGAACCGGACTGGGACCGCACCAAGTACCTGATGTTGTGGGGTGTCGCCGAGGACCACGATTCCAACCCGATCAAGCTGGGGCTCGGCAAGCTGAAGGCGCGCGGCGCCAAGATCGTCGCGATCAATCCGGTGCGCACCGGCTACGGTTCGATCGCGGACGAATGGGTGCCGGTAAATCCCGGCACGGATGGCTTGCTGGCCGGTGCGTTGATCCATGAGTTGCTGCAAGGCGATCGCGTGGACTTCGATTACCTCGTGCGATACACCAATGCGCACCATCTGGTGATCCGTGATCCGGGCGCGGCGGATGACGGACTGGTCGCGCGCGATGCAAATGGCAGGCCGCTGTGCGCGGTGCGTTCCCAACCCCATCCCCACCCCGGCCCTCCCCTTGAAGGGGAGGGAGAAAAGCCTGCGGGACCTTCTTTCCCGGAAGCGGGAGTTTCCCTCGTCGATGCAACGCTGCCCGACATCGCGCCATTGATTGCCGGCGAATACCCCCTGCCGGACGGCCGTCGCGCAGTACCCGCGTTCCAGCTCGTCGCCGAACGCTTTCTCGCGGACGAGTACACGCCGGAAAACGTCAGCGAGCGCTGCGGCGTAGCGGCGGAGACGATCTGCCGGCTCGCGGCCGAACTCGCCCAAGTTGCATTCGACGAAGCGATCGAGCTGCCGATCGCGTGGACCGACAGTCACGGCCGCCGGCACGACACGATGCTCGGGCGTCCGGTATCGATGCACGCGATGCGCGGGATCGCCGCACACACCAATGGCTTCCATACCTGCCGCACGATTCACGTCTTGCAGATGCTGCTGGGCGCGATCGACACGCCTGGCAGCTTCCGCTACCAACCGCCCTATCCGAAACCCGCCCCGCCTGGCAACAAGCCGGCGAAGTCACGCAAACCCGACGGCACGCTCACCGGAAACCCGCTCGGCTACCCGCAGTCACCCGACGACCTGTTGGTCGATGCCGAAGGACAACCGCGTCGGATCGACCACGCCTTCAGTTGGGAATATCCGCTGGCCGCGCACGGGCTGCTGCAGTCGGTGATCCGCAATGCGGTGGACGCCAGCCCGACGAAGATCGACACGCTGTTCCTGTTCATGGCCAACATGGGCTGGAACTCTGCGATGGATACCACCGCAACCCGCAAATTGCTGTGCACCCGCGGCGATGACGGCCAATACAAGATTCCGCACATCATCTACGCGGACGCCTACGATTCGGAAACCGTGGCGTTCGCCGATCTGGTGCTACCGGATACGACGTACCTGGAGCGCTTCGATTGCATCAGCATGCTGGATCGGCCGATCAGCGACGCTGAATGCGCCGCCGATGCGATCCGACAGCCGGTAGTTGCACCCGACCGCGACGTGCGGCCGTTCCAGGATGTCCTGCTGGATCTGGGCGCGCGCCTGAAGCTGCCGAACATCGCGGATGCCAACGGCGATCCCGTCTACAAAAACTATGCGGACTACATGGTGCGCCACGAACGCACGCCCGGCGTCGGCATGCTGGCCGGCTGGCGTGGCGCGGACGGATCGCAATCCGCCAAGGGCGCCCCCAATCCCGACCAGTTGCAGCGCTACATCGAACACGGCTGCTTCTTTGAGTCGCGCGTGCCCGAAGCGGGTGCGTATTACCGCATGGCGAACCGCGACTACCTCGAATGGGCGCAATCGATGGGCTTCGTCGCCTCGACCGAGCCGGTCACGATGCAGTTGTATTGCGAAGTGCTGCAGCGGTTCCGGCTGGCCGCGCAAGGCCACGGCGCAGTGCAGCCGCCGGAACGGGAGCGTGCGCGCGTCGCGCGGTATTTCGATCCGGTGCCATTTTGGTATTCGTCGCAAGGCGACACTCATTCCCCTCTCCCTCCGGGAGAGGGGGGCGCGCGCAGCTCGACAGGTGAGGGTTCGGGTCTTGCGCAGGGCGTGGCCCAGCTCGAATCCAACCCATCCCCACCCAACGTTGCTACGCTCGGGCATCCGGCCCTCGCCAAGCAACCCAGCCCTCGGCATCCTGCCTCGGGCGCTCAGCAGCGCGCGAACCTGCGGTTCGCAAACGCGCCGCCTCGCCCCCTTGAAGGGGAGGGCTACACGCTATCCGCCATCACCCAGCGCCCGATGTTCATGTACCACGCCTGGGGCTCGCAGAACCGCTGGCTGCGGCAGATCGCCGCGCGCAACGTGTTGTACGTGCATCCCCGCACACTGGCAGCGGCCGCGCTCACCGATGGCGACTGGGCCTGGATTGCCTCGCCGCGCGGTCGCCTTCGTGTGCAGGTCAGCGCACACGCGGGATGCGCTCCCGGCACGGTGTGGACCTGGAATGCGGTCGGGAAGAAGCGTGGCGCCTGGAAGCTCGGCGAAAATGCACCGGAATTCGTGGATGGTTTCCTGTTGAACCATCTGATCGGCGAACGCGCGGCCGATCGCGACTACACCAATGGCGACCCCGTCACCGGACAAGCCGCCTGGTTCGACCTCAAGGTGCGGCTGGAACCGGATTCCGCGCCGCGCGTGCCCGGCCACCGGATCGAATTGGCCGTCTGAACGAATTTTTTGCAGGCGCGTGGCAAGCTCCCTTTGCCGCCGGCGCTGGCTGCGGGTCGGACGCCAGGGCGAAACGACGGCAAAATGGACGTTCACGGGCATCACCAGGTGGAGTGCACGATGCTGGGTTGGGGAGAGCAAGTTGCCTGAACACGCTTTCGCGTCGAGTCCTCGCGCATGACCTGGCAGGCCTGGGCCACCGCGGGCGTCATCGTGTTCGCGATGGTGCTGTTCGCCAGCGAGAAGGTCCGCGTGGATCTCGTCGCGCTGATCACGCTGGGCCTGCTGGTTGCGCTCGGCATCGTCACCCCGGACCAGGCGTTGTCCGGCTTTGCCAACGAAGCCACGGTCACGGTGGCGGCGATGTTCGCGCTGGCGATCGGCATCGAACGCTCCGGAGCGCTCGAGCCGATCATCAGGATGCTTTCGCGGATCCGCAAACCGTGGCTGCTGACGCTGGGCATCATGGTGGTGACCGCGCCACTGGGCGCGTTCATCAAGAATACCGCGCTGGTCGCGACCTTCCTGCCGCTGACCTTGCGGATTTGCCAGCGCACCAAGACCTCGCC
>JBOHYO010000378.1:0-3094 GCA_050737935.1 Rhodanobacteraceae bacterium | reverse complement strand
GCCCCGCGCAATGGCATTGAATACTTCGCACGAAAGGAAAGCCTGCTATGGTAGGGCGGGTGCAATCCGCCTTCGGGCTGCCATTTGGCGGGATGCGCTGCGCTACTCCCGCCCTACATGCAGCTTTCCGTTTCGGCAGAAAATAATCTGTGTGGCTGGAACCGAGCGGGGCCCGGACAGGGATGCCATCCCACCGCCGCTGCGCGGCGACCCCCTTCGTTCCGAAGGGGGTAACATCAAAGCAACACGACATCGAACTGCTCCTGCCCGTACTGCTCCTCGGGTTGGAAACGGATCGACTTGCCGATGAACGCCTCCAGCTCCGCAACCGCCGCGGATTCCTCCTCGAGCATCCGCGCAACCACCGCAGGCGCGGCCAGCACCAGCAGCTTGCCCGCGTCGAACTGCCGGACCGCACGGGTGATTTCGCGGAAGATTTCATAGCCGACGGTTTCGATGGTCTTGACGATGCCGCGCCCGCTGCACGCCGGGCACGGCTCGCACAGTTGCCTGGCCAGACTATCGGTGGTGCGCTTGCGGGTCATCTCGACCAGGCCCAGCGCGCTCCTGTCGTACACGGTGGTCTTGGCGTGGTCGCGCGCCACGCCCTTTTCGAGCATCCGCAGGACCTGGCGCTTGTGGCCATCGTCGTGCATGTCGATGAAGTCGATGATGATGATGCCGCCGAGGTTGCGGAGCCGTAGCTGGCGCGCTGACGCCTGAGCGGCCTCGAGGTTGGTGCGGAATGCCGTGTCCTCGAGGTTGCGCGAGCCGAGGTACGCGCCGGTGTTGACGTCGATCGTGGTAATCGCCTCGGTCTGGTCGATCACGAGGTACCCGCCGGACTTCAGCGGCACCTCCTTGCGGAGCGCCTTCTGGATTTCGTCCTCGACGCCGTACAGGTCGAAGATCGGCCGCTCACCTGGGTAGTGTTCGACGCGCCCGGCCAGGTCGGGCATGAAACGCTGCGCAAAAACCAGGGTGCGCTCGAAGGTTTCGCGCGAATCCACACGCACCTTCTCGATGTCGTCGTGCATCAGGTCGCGCAACACCCGCAGCGGCAGCGGCGGCTCCTCGTACACGCGTTCGCCGTGCTGGGCGCTTGTGATGGCTTCCCGAACCGATTGCCAGACCTTGCGAACGTAGGCGACATCCTCGGCCAACGCCTGCTGCTCCAGGCCTTCGGCATTGGTGCGCGCGATCAATCCGCAGCCGCTTCCCTCGGCGAGCGCGGCGAGGATGCCACGCAACCGCTCGCGCTCGGGTTCGTCCTCGATGCGCACCGACACACCCAGCGTCGCGCTGTCCGGCAGCAACACCAGGTAGCGCGACGGGATCGAGAGATAGGTGGAAAGACGCGCGCCCTTGGTGCTGATCGGGTCCTTGATGACCTGCACGATCACCCGCTGGCCTTCGTGGACCAGCTCGGTGATCGGCGCCACGCTCGCCGCCGGTGGCGCCGCGGCGGCATCGACCGGATCGGCGGCGAGCCCCGGCCGCGCCGTATCGGCCGCGTGCAGGAAGGCGCTACGCTCCAGGCCGATGTCGACGAACGCCGCCTGCATTCCCGGCATTACCCGCCGCACGGTGCCGCAGTAGATGTTCCCGACGTAACCCCGATGCCCGGTGCGCTCGAGGTGCACCTCCTGCAGCATGCCGTTCTCGACCACGCCGACCCGTGCCTCGCGGGGCGTGACGTTGATCAGGATTTCCTCGGTCATGTACCGGCCGGCCCTTCGGGCAAGATGGAGGCTTTGTTTATAGCCGCCCACAGCCACGACTGTCGATGCAGTGGCAGTTCAGCGTACGTCACGGATCGCAATGCGCGGCGCGCAGGAGTCCCGCCGTCTCGAACAGCGGCAGCCCCATCACGCCCGAGTAGCTGCCCGCGAGGTGCGCGACGAACGCGGCCGCCCTGCCCTGGATCGCGTAGCCGCCGGCCTTCCCGAACGGCTCGCCGGTGGCCACGTAGCCGCGGATGCTGGCCTCGTCGAGGGGCGCGAACGTCACCGACGACTCGCACGCGGCGGAGTGCTCCTCCGTCCGGTTCGCGCAGCAGACGATCGAAATGACCGTGTGGGTGCGGCCCGACAGGCCGCGAAGCATCGCCGCCGCGGCATCGGCGTCAACTGGCTTTCCGAACACCCGGCCGTCCAGCACGACCTCGGTATCCGCGCCCAGCACCACCGCCCCCGGATCGCGCGCGACGACCGCTCGCAATCCGGCCTGCGCCTCTTTGCACGCGCCACCCGTTCGACGTATGCGCGAGGCGACTCGTCCGGCGTACGAACTTCCGGAACCTCCACGTCCACGACTTCGAAGGCGACGCCGAGTTGCGAGAGCAACTCGCGCCGGCGCGGCGATTGCGAGGCGAGATAAAGCACCCTGCGAGCATAACCGCCGTGCCGTCATGCCCGCTTGAAGACAGCCGAACGCTACGCGGCTGCGAGGGCGGCGGAGTCAGTAATGCCGTGGTTTGAACTTTCCGTTCGCCCCCGGATCGAGTTCGGGGCAGGCTCTGAGCGTAGGCCAGAACGGGCGAAGTCGAAGGGCAAATGGCGTTTCGACTCCGTTCGCTGCGCTCACGCAGCCTGTCCTGAGCTTGTCGAAGGGCTCAACGCGAACGGGTTCGTGTTCAAACTGCCACCTGCGCAGGCGTCGTTCCCGCTGCGGCCGGCGGCACCAGCGCGATCACCGTCCAGCCGCTGCGCGGCTCGGTCTTGCGGCGGTTGTTGGCGACCCGCAACTTGCCGCCCGGCTCCATCCCGAACAGCAGCACCGTGTCCGCGCCGTGCTGGGATACGAACGCGGACCAGTCGAATGCACTGGTCAACGCGTTGGCCTTGATGCGCCAGCCGGCCGCGAGCAGATCACTGAACCGCGTATGCGTCATGTCATCGCCGAACAACGCCTTGGCGCTGAGGCTGCCGGCGAACGCGGCGCGATTGCCACTCTCCTCCGGTGCCAGCACCCGCAGCCTGTACACGCGCTCGCGGCCAAACTCCTGCCGGAAGTGCATGCACGCCAGCGAATTCATCTCGCGGCGCCAGGACATCGCCAGCAAGCGGCCGATGCCGGTCAGGTCGAGGTGCAT
>JBOHYO010000377.1:0-3132 GCA_050737935.1 Rhodanobacteraceae bacterium | reverse complement strand
GTGGAAAGCGGCATGGGAGCCTTCTCGATGAATGAACAGATCCCGGCACGTGGCTTGTGCAAAGGCACCTCGATGCCTTTGCACAAGCCGCCGCCAGGATGGATGAAACCCCCGTTCGAGGGTCTGTGAGCCGATTAGTGTAACGGCAACAGGCAGTTGGCAACAAGCGAACATTGAAGTCGCCGTCCCGCATTTCCATTTGCTTCGTGGGCGCGTCCCCCGCCACGGTCCCGGGGCGAAGCCGCGCCGATCCAGCGAGGCGCGGACCATCCGGCCCTTGGGGGAAAACCCAGCGTTCCCGGACAGGCACGCGCGACAAAAAACGCCCCGGAAAAACCGGGGCGCTCAAGTCGAAAAAGAAAGCCCTGCGGACCAGGGATTACTTGGTGCCGGCAGTCGGAGCCGCGGACCCGGCCTTCTTGGCCTTGTGGTGGTGGCGGGCATGATGCTTCATGCCATGATGAGCCGGCACCGCCTTGTCGGCCTTCATCGGGGCTGCCGCCTTCATCGGAGCAGCAGCCGGAGCCGCCGTCTTCGTAGCCTGCGCCGAACTGGCCGGCGTGGTATGGGCGGCAAACGCCGGGATCGAGAACGCAGCCGCGACAAGCGCGGCGAGGATCAGCTTACGCATTGCAATGGTCTCCTGGAAGTGCGCGGATCAAGATGACCCGGCGGCGCGCATATTCCGCCCGGAAGGCGAACTGGATGCTGAACGCCGTGCAGGATTGTTCGGGCAACCGCGCCGGCCCCTCCGGACCCGGCATGGATTGACCGCCACCGGCCGGTTCGTCATGCTGATCGGCTGTGTCTCCTCGAACCCGGGATTCTGCCCCGATGGCGCCCTCCACCCGCTACAACGCCGCCGACATCGAAGTCCTTTCGGGACTCGAGCCGGTGCGCCGCCGCCCCGGGATGTACACGGATACCACCCGTCCGAACCACCTGGTGCAGGAAGTCGTCGACAACTCCGTCGACGAAGCATTGGCGGGCCACGCCACCACGATCGAAGTGACCGTGCACGAGGACGGATCGGTAACGGTCAGCGACGACGGCCGCGGCATGCCGGTCGACATCCATCCCGAGGAAGGCGTGCCGGGTGTGGAACTGATCCTTACCCGCCTGCATGCGGGCGCCAAGTTCTCGAATCGCAACTACACGTTCTCGGGCGGTCTGCACGGCGTCGGCGTTTCGGTGGTCAACGCGCTCTCTTCGTACCTCGAAGTCCTGATCCGCCGCGACGGCACCGAATACCGGATGCGTTTCAAGGGCGGCGATGCGATCGGGAAACTGGAGACACTCGGCGAGGTTTCGAAGCGTCGTACCGGGACCGTGCTGCGATTCCTGCCCGACCCGAAATATTTCGACACGCCGAAAATCTCGCTGCCGAAACTGGAACACCTGTTGCGGGCGAAGGCCGTGCTGTGCGCCGGATTGACCGTGCGCCTCGCCGACGAAGCCAGCGGCGAACACGAAGAGTGGCGCTACGAGGACGGCCTCGCCGAATACCTGAGGTCGGAACTCGATGGCGCCGGTTGCCTGCCACCGGACCTGTTCATCCACCATGCCCAGCGCGAGGACGGTGGACTCGACGCTGCGTTCGCGTGGGTGCCGGAAGGCGAACTGGTCCAGGAAAGCTACGTCAACCTGATCCCAACCGTGCAGGGCGGCACCCACGTCAACGGCCTTCGTTCGGGATTGACCAATGCGCTGCGCGAGTTCTGCGACCTGCGTAACCTCCTGCCGCGCGGCGTGAAGCTCTCGCCCGAGGACGTGTGGGAGCGCGTCGCGTTCGTGCTGTCGATGAAGATGCGCGACCCGCAGTTCGCTGGGCAGACCAAGGAACGCCTGTCCTCGCGCGACGCCGCCGGCATGGCCGAGGGCATCCTGCACGATGCGTTCTCGTTGTGGCTGAACCAGAACGTCGCGGCCGGTGAAGCCATCGCGCAACTGGCGATCGAACATGCGGCGGCACGCATGAAGGCGGCCAAGCAGGTCGTGCGCAAGAAGATCACGCAAGGGCCCGCGCTCCCCGGCAAACTCGCCGACTGTGCTTCCTCGGATCCCGACCGCACCGAACTGTTCCTGGTCGAAGGCGATTCCGCGGGCGGTTCGGCCAAGCAGGCGCGCGACAAGGAATACCAGGCAATCCTGCCGCTGCGGGGCAAGATCCTGAATACGTGGGAAGTCGAGTCCGGTGCGGTGCTGGCGTCCGAGGAAGTCCACAACCTCGCGGTCGCGATCGGCTGCGATCCGGGCCGGGACGACCTTTCGGGTCTTCGCTACGGCAAAGTCATCATCCTCGCCGATGCCGATTCGGATGGCCTGCACATCGCAACGCTTTTGTCGGCGCTGTTCCTGAAGCACTTCCCTGCACTGGTGGACCAAGGCCACGTATACGTCGCGATGCCGCCGCTGTTCCGGGTGGATGTTGGCAAGCAGGTGTTCTATTGCCTCGACGAAGGCGAGCGCGACGCGCTGCTCAAACGGATCGAGCGCGAGAAAATGCGCGGCGCCGTCGCCGTCACCCGCTTCAAGGGGCTGGGCGAGATGAACCCGCCGCAATTGCGTGAGTCGACCATCCATCCCGACACCCGGCGGCTGGTGCAGTTGACCATCGATGACGGTACGGCGACCGCACAACTGATGGACATGCTGCTGGCCAAGAAGCGCGCCGGCGATCGTCGCAACTGGCTGGAAAAAAAAGGCGACCTCGCGAGTCTGGAAGCCTGATGGCCCTGCCCGATCGTCACCTCGATCTCGGCTGCGGCACACGGCCGCGAAACCCCTACCAGCGCGGGCAACTGTGCGGAGTCGACATTCTCCCGTACGCCGAAGCACCGGGCTTCGATTACCGCGCGGCCAACCTTGCCGTCGGACCGATTCCGTTCGAGGACAACCATTTCGGCTCGGTATCCGCATTCGATTTCATCGAACACGTGCCGCGAATCCTGCCTGCCGCCAGTCCGCCCGGGACTTGCTTCCCGTTCATCCGGCTGATGAACGAGATCTGGCGCGTGCTCGCGCCGGGTGGACGGTTCTACGCACTCACCCCCGCTTACCCCCACGCGGAAGCCTTCACTGATCCTACCCACGTCAATATCGTGACCGCGCACACCCACGAATACTTCTGCG
>JBOHYO010000376.1:0-13789 GCA_050737935.1 Rhodanobacteraceae bacterium | reverse complement strand
TTCGAGATCCCCGGCCTCGCGCGTTTTCGCGTGAACGCCTTCAACCAGAACCGTGGCGCCGGAGCGGTGTTCCGCACGATTCCGGCCGAAGTCTGGACGCTCGAAGACCTCGGTGCGCCCAAGATCTTCAAGGAACTGATCGACCAGCCCCAAGGACTGATCCTGGTGACCGGCCCGACCGGCTCGGGCAAGTCGACCACGCTGGCGGCGATGGTCGACCACGTCAACAAGAACCATTACGGGCACATCCTTTCCATCGAGGACCCGATCGAGTTCGTGCACACCGCGCAGAAGTGCGTGATCAACCAGCGCGAGGTGCACCGCGACACCCATGGCTTCAACGAGGCCCTGCGTTCCGCGTTGCGCGAAGACCCGGATTACATCCTGGTCGGCGAAATGCGCGACATCGAGACCATCCGCCTGGCGCTGACTGCCGCCGAGACCGGACACCTGGTGTTCGCGACCTTGCACACCAACTCGGCGGCCAAGACCATCGACCGCATCATCGACGTGTTCCCGGGCGGCGAAAAGTCCATGGTGCGCTCGATGCTTTCGGAAAGCCTGCGCGCGGTGATCACCCAGACGCTTCTGAAGAAGGTCGGCGGCGGACGCGTGCCGGCGTGGGAGATCATGGTCGGCATCCCCGCGATCCGGAACCTGATCCGCGAGGACAAGGTCGCGCAGATGTATTCGTCGATCCAGACCGGGCAGCAATTCGGCATGCAGACCATGGACCAGTGCCTGCAGGATCTGGTGCGGCGCGGACTGGTCACGCGACAGGATGCGGCGGCGCGCGCCAAGGCGAAGGAAACATTCAAGTGAGTGCAGGATGCACTCATCCCGTGCAGCACACGGACGTGCGATGACACGGGATCCAGTGTCAAAAGCGGGACTCGGGAAAAGCCGGCTTCGGCTTACGTGTGACGGACGCGCATTGAGCGCGGTATCCCAGTGGAATAGCGGGAAGGGTGACGAAGGCGAAGGAATCGGCAACGCGTCAAACGCGCTCTGCCGGGTCCCGGGTCCCGAGTCCCGAGTCCCGGGAGTTCAATCATGAGCGCAGTCGATTTCTCATCCTTCCTCAAATTGATGGTCCACAAGAAGGCATCCGACCTGTTCATCACGGCCGGCGTGGCGCCATCGATCAAGGTCAACGGCCGCATCGTGCCGATCACCCAGACACCGCTGTCCGCCCAGGATTCGCGCGACATGGTGCTGAACGTGATGAATCCGCAGCAGCGCGAGGAGTTCGAGAAGACCCACGAGTGCCAGTTCGCGATCGGCGTCGCGAGCGTCGGCCGCTTCCGCGTCTCGTGTTTCTACCAGCGCAACTGCGTCGGCATGGTGTTGCGCCGGATCGAGGCCAAGATCCCGACGATCGAGGAACTGAACCTGTTGCCGATCGTCAAGCAGCTCGCGATGACCAAGCGCGGCATCGTGATCTTCGTCGGCGCCACCGGCGCGGGCAAGTCGACCTCGCTCGCCGCGATCGTCGGCTACCGCAACCAGAACTCGACCGGGCACATCATCACCATCGAGGATCCGATCGAGTACGTGCACAAGCACGAAGGCTGCATCATCACCCAGCGCGAACTCGGCATCGACACCGACAGTTGGGAAAACGCGCTCAAGAACACCCTGCGCCAGGCGCCGGACGTGATCCTGATCGGCGAGGTGCGTACCCGCGAAACCATGGAGTACGCGATCCACTTTTCCGAGACGGGCCATCTTGTCTTGTGCACGCTGCACGCCAACAACGCCAACCAGGCCATGGAGCGCATCGTCCACTTCTTCCCCGAGGACGTGCGCGAACAGTTGTACATGGACCTCTCGCTGAACCTGAAGGGCGTGGTCGCGCAGCAACTGATCCCGACCCCGGACGGCAAGAGCCGCCGGGTGGCGATGGAAATCATGCTCGGAACGCCGTTGATCCAGGACTACATCCGCAAGGGCGAGGTCCACAAGATCAAGGACGTGATGAAGCAGTCCACCAACCTGGGCATGTGCACCTTCGATCAGAACCTGGTGGAGCTCTACCACGCCGGCCACGTCAGCTACGAGGACGCGTTGCGTTACGCCGATTCGTCCAACGAGGTGCGCCTCGCGATCAAGCTGGCGCAGGGCGGCGACGCGCATTCGCTGTCGCAGGGCCTGGGCGACGTCGAGTTGACGGAAACCACCGAGCGCGGGCACCGGCTGTAAACGGCTGTCGCGCGCCTGGGCGCGCGGGAGGTGGTCATGAAACGGTCTTTGCGTCTTGCGATCGCCGCGTTCGCGCTCGCCGGCAGCTTGTTCGCGTCACACTCGTACGCGCGTGATGCAACGGATGCCGCCGCAGTTCGCGCGGTCGTGCTGCAGCAGGCCGATTCCTGGAATCGCCATGATGCGGTGGCCTATTCGGCGCTGTTCACGCCGGACTGCGATGTGGTGAACATCGTCGGCTGGTGGTGGAAAGGCCGCGCCGAGATGCAGGCCAAGCTGACGCGCGCGTTCTCTTCGGTATTCCGCGACAGCGCGCTGGCCTTTACGGACGTGCAGGTGAAGTTCATCCGTCCGGATATTGCGGTGGCGCACGCCTCCTGGAAAATGACCGGCATGCACATGCCACCGGGCATCCCGGCGCCGGATCATGGCATCCAGATGCTGGTGCTGACCCAACAAGACGGTACCTGGCGGATCGCCGAGTTCCAGAACACGCTGATCAAACCCGAACGCCCGTTTCCAACGGGATCGTCGGCGATCGGCGCTGCCAAAAGTCGATCGCGCTAGCCCGTGCAGGCGCCGGCCCGATCGGCCGGCATCCGCGGTCGCCACCTCAGCGGTGCGTGACGTCGATGTCGAAGTGCAGGCCCTTGTCGTCGAGCCGCCCATCGGCATCCACCGACGCGACCATCTTGCCCATTTGCTGAAACGCGGCGACCTGCTGCTGCACTTGCGCCTGGCTCGCGGCGGGCGCCATCGCGGCGATGCGGCCCATCCAGCTTCCGAGCACCCCGTACATCTTGCCGTCGAAGTGCACGCGCATCATGCGGTCTCCGTTGCCGGCCGCCGCGGTCAGGGTTCCGGCCAGCTTCGCCTGCTCGTCGGCGCCGACGCCGATCGCCAGCGCCTTGTCGTTCGCCGCGATCCAGCCCTGGTTGCCGCCCCCGAGTACGGCCTGAAGCCTGGGCGGCAGAGCGAACGCGACCGGTTGGCCATTGGTCGGGATGGACTTCAGCGCGAATTGCGGCAGGGTCTGCTGGATCTTCTGCGCCAGCGCGGCCGGATCGGAACTCGCAACCAGCAGGCGCCCGGCGATTTGCGGGCCGGCTTCCCACTGGTCAAGTACCACGCGGAAGCCCAGCAGCGATGCCGCTTCCGGCGGCATCTGCACCGGCGGATGGGCGGCGGTCGCGGCGAATTTGTTGAGTGGCTGCAACGCAGGACATTGATAGGTCTTTTCGGCCGCGGCCTTGGCACGATCTTGCAGGAACGCCTGCCATTGCTTGAGCGGCAGCGCCAGCACCATGTCGAACATCGACTTGTCCGCCGTCTCGTCCATGCCGGGCACCGGATGCTTGAGCGCCGTCAACGCACCGAGCAGCGATGGCGACAACTGCGCATCGACGCTGAGGCTCACTTTCTCGGTAGTGGCGGATTTGACGCCCGCGCTGACCAGAGGCACCTGCCGGGCGAGTGACGCGAATTCGCCGGCGCAGGCAGGATCGGCCAGCGAGCCGCCGAGGTCCTTGGCGAATTCCTGGGTGATCGCGTCCTTGCCGTCGAACAGGTTGGAGAATAACCGGGCAAGATCGACGTATCCCGAGCCGTAGTCGCTGTAGCCATGCTTGCTGTTCACGTCGGACAGGCGATCCGAAGCGTTGCTGGACGGCTTGGTCACGCCCAGCAATTGCCGCAACATGTCGGGGCTGGCATTGGGCGGGGCGACCGTGACGACCAGTTGCTTGTCCTGGATTGCGACCAGGATGTGCATTTTCGCGTCCGCCCCCCCGAGCACCCAATAGGTTTGCTTGTCGAGGACGGATGTCGGTGTGGTGATGCCGGCGCGCTTCTCGACCCGCGTCCAGAACGCCTTGAAGGTATCGGGCGAGGCCAGTTCGACCCGCACCACCGGCACGTCGCCGATGCCGTACATCGCATACAGCGCGGCTTGCGAAAGCCCCAGCGTCGCGGCCAGTTCCTTGTTGGTGTGCACGTTCGCGAGTTCGGCCTGCACCGCATCGAGGACCTTCGCGACCGCGGGATCCTTCTGGCTGGTGAATTTTCCGATCTGGTCGAGCTGCTGGATCCGTCCAGGCAATCCGCTGTTGCCGACCTGGCTCCAGGCGTCGGCGACGTCCGCCGGCTGGCTCTTGAAATTGGCGAACAGATAAGGCGTGTCGGCCGGCGCGTAGGTGATCGGCGCGTTGGAGGCGACGTGCTTGCCGCATCCCGCGAGAACCACGGCGGCGAGGCATGCGCTCGCCAGCAACATCCGCCACAAGACTGGACGCATGGGTGTTCTCCCTGGTTCCCCTGAAATGAGGGCTGATTATGCCGGTTTCGCGAGCAGTTCCGCCAGCACCCCCATACGTACCCAAACGCCGTTTGCCACCTGGTCGAGGATCCGCGATCGGGGCCCGTCGGCGACCTCGGGCGCGATCTCGATCCCGCGGTTGATCGGCCCCGGGTGCAGCACCTGGCAATCCTCCGTCGCCAAGGCGAGCCTTCGGGCGTCGAGTCCGTAGTGCCCGTGGTAATCGGCGGGATCCGGAAATTGCGTGTCCAGCATCCGCTCCTTCTGGATGCGCAGCATGATCACGACATCCACGCCCTTGATTGCGGCGTCAAAATCCTCGGTCGTCGTGCAGCCTGGGAATTCTTGCAGCGACTCCGGCAGCATCGCGCGCGGCGCGCACAGGCGGATGTCGCGTACGCCCAGCGTCGCCAGCGCGCGGACGTCCGAGCGGGCGACCCGCGAATGCCGAATGTCGCCACAGATGGTCACGCACAGGTTCTCGAAATCGGTACGGCGTTGGCGGATCGTCAACGCATCCAGCAGCCCCTGGGTCGGGTGCGCGTGGGTGCCGTCGCCGGCATTCACCACCGCGACGCCGCTCCTCGCGTGTTCGGCGAGATAGCCCGGCATGCCGTTCTCATCGTGGCGGACCACCAACGCATCGAGGCGCATGGCTTCGAGCGTATGGAGGGTATCGAGCAGGCTTTCGCCCTTGACGGTGGATGAGCGGGAAAGATCGAAATTGAGGGTGTCGGCGCCGAGCCTTTTCGCTGCCAGCACGAACGAGGTGCGGGTGCGGGTGGACGGTTCGAAGAACAGCGTGAGCACGGTGCGTCCGGCCAGCAGATCGCGTGGCGCGCCTTCGCTGCGGAATCGATCTGCGCGATCGAGAAGCCGCGTGATCGCGGCACCGTCGAGTTGTTCGAGAGTCAAGAGGTGGCGCATGGTCGCGCATGATATGGGGTCAGAGTGCACTTTTCGACGCCAATTTCCCGGGTCAGCACACACATTCGTCGAAAAGTGCACTCTGACCCCGGTTACTTATCTTTTGCGCGCGACACGGGTCGCGGGCATGGCCAGCTCCTACACGCGCAACCAGCTTTCAAGGATAACGGCGGCGGCCAGCGAATCGATGTTTTCGGCGTCCCGTCGCCGCGCCGAACCGGACGCACGCTGCGCGGCGAACCGGCGGGCGGCTTCCTGGGAGGTGTGACGCTCGTCGACCAGGTGCACCGGCAGGCTGCTGCGTTGGCCCAGCCCATCGGCGAATGCACGCGCGCGGCGCGTGATCGCCTGTTCACCGCCGTCCAGTGTCAGCGGCAGTCCGACGACGAGGGCTTCGGGTTTCCATTCCGCCAGCAGCCCATCGACGCGTGGCCAGTCCGGTTGACCCCTGTTGGAGAGGAGCGCCGGCAGGGGATGGGCGGATTGGCTGATTCGGTTGCCGCTGGCGACCCCGATCCGTCGCGCGCCAAAATCAAACCCCAGCACGCACCCGGTCATCGCCCGATCGATGCGGAGCGCGAAGCAACAAACCCTGCCGTCGTTCCCTCGAAAGCAGCGGTCCACCACCCTGATTTGTAGGAGCGCGTCGCGCGCGCGACCGGTGTCACGGTGAAACTCGATGGCGGTCGCGGGCATGGCCCGCTCCTACGAATCACGCTCGGCCGGAGTAGCTGGTGAGGTTCGCCGGGTTGACGCCGACCAGCGCGACGGCGGCGCCCCAGCGCTCGTCGAGAGCAGTGTCGAACAGGACGTGATCGTCGGCTTGCACGGTCAGCCAGGCATTTTCGCGCAGTTCCTGCTCGAGCTGCCCCGCGCCCCAGCCCGCATATCCCAGCGCCACCAATACGCGCCCCGGACCGTCGCCGTCGGCCATCGCTGCAAGGATGTCGCGCGAAGTCGTGACCGCGAGTGCGTCGTTGATCCGGTAGCTCGACTCCCATTCGCGTTCGCCCGCCGCGTGCAGGACGAAACCGCGTTCGGGTTGCACCGGACCGCCCACCAGCACCGGCGCGGAGGCAACCGACTTTCGCTCGCAGGGCATGTTCATCTGCTGCAGCACGTCGCCGAGCCGGTAATCGGACAATCGGTTGACGACCAGCCCCATCGCGCCATCCTGGCTGTGCTGGCAGATGAAGGTGATGCCGCGTGCGAAGTTCGGATCGCCCATGCCTGGCATGGCAATCAGGAAATGGCCGGTCAGCGACGCCGGCTCCTCGGTGCGGACGCTGCCCGCGTCGTACGCCCGGCCGGGCCGGGAACGGCTGCCGCGCGATGTGCGTTGTGACTTGGTGGCCATGGTCTCGATTGTAACGCCGCCTTCCGCGCAATCAGCGTGAATCGACGGCTTGTGTCTCAAGATGATTACCAGGCAGGAATTGCCATGTGCGGGTGATCACAAGTTCGTTGTAGCGGTTGCCATTGGCATCCGTGTCCTGGGGAACCCTGGGGAAGGGAGCCGCAAGGTGCACGATGCGGATGGCGGCCTCGTCGAGGACGCGATAGCCCGAACTGCGGTTGACTGTGACGTCGCGGACGTGGCCGTCCATGCCCAGCACGACCGTCAGCATCACGTTGCCGTGCAGGTGTCTCCTGCGTGCGGCGTCGGGGTAATTGAGGTTGCCAATCCGTTCGATGCGGTCCACCCATGCGACCTGGTAGGCGGCGAAGACCGTGCTGCGGGTGTTCGCGGAGAGGTATTTCCTGCGCGGCCGGCGCGCGTACGCTTCCTGCTCGCGCCGCACCTCTTGTGCGAGCCGCGCCATTTCGAGGCGTTGCGGGATGGGTATGGCCGCCGTCCGTCGTTCGGCCTGCGGCTGGTCGCGGGTGTCGCGTTCGCTGGGTACGCTTCGATTCGTCTTGCCGGTGGTGGTGAGGATGTGCGGGCCGGTGGCGGACTGCTTCGCCGGCGCCCCCGGCATCACCGCGACCGGCGCGATGCCGGCGTTCGCGACCGGCAACGGCCCCGAGAAGGGCGCGCCTGGCCTCCGGGCCTTGTCGCTGTTGCCGCCGCCAGCGTTGTCTGCCTGCGCCAGGAAATCCGCCTTTTTCGGTGCCTCGGCGTTCGAAGTGTTGATCAAGGTGACGTCGAGCGTTGGCATGCTCGGCGCGGGCTTGGCGAAGTGGAAGCCGATCCCCAGGATCACGATCGCGTGCAGCATCAGCGAGAACAGCAGCGCGACGCCGAGGCGGTCGGCGTTGCCGGAGGTATGCGCTGCAGGGGCTGCCATCGCGTTCATGACCGGGACCCGGCACCCGGGACCCGGGACCCGAAAAGCAACTTGAATCTTCGACCTGTTTGGCCGGAGTGCAAATTGGCTGCCCGATCACACATGAACTACGCCGTTTTGCGCCCGCGTTGATGGCGGGTCCCGGGTCCCCGGTCCCCGGTCCCCGTGGATTCAATCGCATCAAACACCATCCCCGCAATGTTGATGCCGAATTGCGCATCCAGTTCGCGCGCGCAGGTCGGGGAGGTGACGTTGACCTCGGTGAGGTAGTCGCCAATCACGTCCAGTCCGGCCAGCACGATGCCGCGCCGCGTCAGTTCCGGCCCCACTTCGGCGGCGATCCAGCGGTCGCGTTCGGACAGCGGCTGACCCACTCCGCGCCCGCCCACCGCCAGGTTGCCGCGAAAGTCGGTGCCCTGCGGGATGCGCGCGAGCGCGTACGGCACGGGTTCACCGTTCACGACCAGGATCCGCTTGTCGCCGGCGGTGATCTCGGGGATGAACTTCTGGGCCATCACGAACTGGCGATCGTCGCCGGCCAGGGTTTCCAGGATCGAATTGAGATTGGGATCGTCGCCGCGCGAGCGGAAGATGCCGCGCCCGCCCATGCCGTCCAGCGGCTTCAGCACCACCTCGCCGTGTTCGCGCGCGAAGCGGCGGAGTTCTCCCCGGTCGCGCGCCACCAGCGCCGGCGCGCAGCATTGCGGGAACCACTGCGCCGCCAGTTTCTCGTTGAAGTCGCGCAGCGCCTGCGGATGGTTGACGACACGGGCCCCCTCGCGCGCGGCAAGATCCAGCACCAAAGTATCGTAGAGAAACTGTGCATCGAACGGCGGATCCTTTCGCGCCAGCACGATGTCCGCAGACGCCGCGAGCGGCTGCCAGCACGGCTCGCCGAGGGTGAACCAGTCGCTCGTATCGTCGCGCACCTCGAGCGATGCCAATCGCGCCCAAGCCACACCGTCGCGCACCGCGAGGTCACCCTGGCGCATGTAGCGGAGCGCATGGCCGCGGCGCGCCGCTTCCAGCAGCAGCGCGAGGGTGGTGTCCTTTTCCGGATGGATGGCGCCGATGGGATCCATCAGCACCGCAACGGTGAGGTTCATTGGCTTGTATTACCGACCAGCGACTCGCGAAAGGTTGCTCCCTCGAGTCAAGGGAGCAAACCGATCGTTGCGGGCAACAGTGGGCCGGGGGGTTGTCGAGGAACGGGCTCGTGCGGGCGAAATGAAAATGGTCACATTCGAACGGTGTCTCATGGTGTATCTTGGCACACGCGGCCGGTTTTGCCGGGGGATGGCATCCCGGATTCGTCGCCAGGGGGACGACTCAAGGGGACAGGCGCGGGAATCATGACGGCCGTCACAAATTGCGAGCGGTGTGGCATCCATGTTGCATGGCATCCCACCGCCTCCTTCGAGGTGGAACCCTGACCGTGAATGACAATGCCAACCACGATGGCCTGACCGGACTCAAGGTCATGGTCATCGACGATTCCAAGACCATCCGCCGCACTGCCGAGACGTTGCTGAAGAAGGAGGGCGCGGAGGTATTGACCGCGACCGATGGCTTCGAGGCGCTGTCGAAGATCTCCGACCTCAAGCCCGACATCATCTTCGTCGACATCATGATGCCGCGGCTCGACGGCTACCAGACCTGTGCGCTGATCAAGAACAACCACCAGTTCCGCTCGACGCCGGTGATCATGCTGTCTTCCAAAGACGGCCTGTTCGACAAGGCACGCGGCCGGATCGTTGGTTCCGAGCAGTACCTGACCAAACCTTTCACCCGCAACGAATTGCTGGACGCGATCCGGCAGCACGTCGCGGCCGTCAAATGAGGCGCGCGCCGCGAGCGCGCGCACGGGGAAACCAATGGCACACATTCTGATCATCGATGACTCGCCCACCGACGTGAAGATCTTCTCCGGCGCGCTCGAGCGCGCCGGTCACAAGGTCACCGCGGCCGAAACCGCCGAGGCGGGCATCGCCGTCGCGCAGAAGGACAGGCCCGACCTGGTGCTGATGGACGTCATCATGCCCGGGATGAACGGCTTCCAGGCCACCCGCAGCCTTACCAAGGATCCGAAGACCAGCGCCATTCCGGTGCTGATCGTCACCACCAAGAACATGGAAACCGATCGCATGTGGGGCATGCGCCAGGGCGCCAAGGACGTGCTGGTCAAGCCGGTCAGCGAAAAAGACCTGGTGGACAACGTCAACAAGCATCTGGCGGTCCGGGCCTGACACGGGCATGGCCAGGAAGCGCTCCCGCGAAATCCAGGCTTCCCGCAGCGCGACCCGCCACGGACGGGTCGCCGCGCTCGGCGCGGCGGAGGAGGACGCTATGGTCGCGGTGCAGCCGGAAGGCGCCTATGCGCTACTGACCGACTACGAGCGCCGCAGTCTGGAGCATGACCCGGGCGTTCCCGAGCAGATCGAGGCACCGGGGCTGTGGCGCGCGATCGGATTCCGGGTCGGCGAGCGCAGCTTCGTCAGCGGCATCGACGAGATCATCGAAATCCTGATGTCGCCGCCGCCGGTCACCAGCATTCCTGCGACCCGGCCGTGGCTGCTGGGCGTTGCGAACGTGCGCGGCAACCTGGTCGCGCTGGTGGACTTGAAACAATTCCTGTTCGAGCAGCGCACCCACGTCACCGGCCGTGCGCGGGTGCTGGTGGTGCGCCAGACCGGTGGCAACGTGGGGCTGCTGGTCGACGAACTGCTGGGCCAGCGCAACTTGACCGACGCGGACCGCGCCGGTGCGGAAGGTGAGGCCGATGCCCAGCTCGCGAGGTTCGTCACCGAGAACGTGACGCTGGGGTCGGCGCGGCTGGGCCGCTTCAGCATGGTGGAGTTGACGCGGGCGCCGGAGTTCCAGCACGCGGGAGTTTGATTGATGAATATGCAAGCGTCGAACATGGCAACGAGGTGGCAATCATGAGTGCGAAATCCGGTACGGCTCGGCAGGGCACGTCCCTGCAGACCTGGCTGATCATCCTGTTGCTGCTGGCGATCATCCTCGCCGGCGCCGACTTCTTCCTCCTGAACCGGCACGACAGTCAGGACCGCCAAGCGGCCCAGCTCACCACGCAGATCCAGGTGAACTCGCAGCAGGTCGCGAACTTCGCGCTGCAGGCGGCCAACGGCAATATCGACGCCTTCAAGGAACTCGCGAGTACGCGCGCGGCGGTCGCCGCCGCCGTGCAGCACCTCAACCAGGGCGATCCGGCAACCGGCCTGCCGGCCTATGCCGACGCGGTGGGTGTCAGTGCGTCGATGGCGGCGCTCACCAAATCCTGGAACCAGTTGGACGCCGACCTCGGAAAGATCCAGGCCAACAAGGACGCGGTGCTCGATTCGGCCTCGCAGGCCGCGACCTTCAACCAGCAGATGCCGGACCTCAACTCCAAGATCAACCAGGTCATCAGCATCCTGCAGTCGCGCGGATCCTCCAGCCAGATCTACATCGCTTCGCAACTGATGGTTTCGGGCGATCGCCTGATCCGCCGCATGGGCGACGTGTTGCAGGGGGGTGCCGATTCCGCATCCGCTGCCAACGGGCTCGCGCTCGACTCGACCAACTACGGCGGCACCCTGAAGCAGCTCGCCGACTCCGCCCCGGGCGAGGCCGCCAGGATCCTGGGCGAGGTGCAGACTTCATGGACGAATCTCGAAGCGCCCGTGCAGAAGGTGATCGCGGCCGCGCCGACGCTGGTGGCGGTCAAGAACGCCGCGACCCAGGCGTCGGTCGACTCGCAGGATGTGCTGCTGCGCGCCAACGCCGTCTCGACCACCCTCGGCCGGCTGCCGCAGACCCGGCCGTTCCCGAACATCTGGTGGGGCCTGTTGTTTGCAATCGCCGCGGTAGTGCTGGCGGTGATCCTGGTATTCACGATCGTGCGTGGCGAGAAGCGCCGCTCGATCGAGAGCCGCAGCCTCAATGAACGCAACCAGCAGGCCATCATGCGCTTGCTGGATGAAATGGGCACGCTCGCCGAAGGCGACCTGACGGTGAAAGCCACCGTGACCGAAGACATCACCGGCGCGATCGCGGATTCGGTGAACTTCGCGGTCGAGGCGCTGCGCTCACTGGTGACCACCATCAACGAGACCGCGGTGCGGGTGTCCTCCGCGGCCCAGGAAACCCAGGCCACCGCCAAGCATCTGGCGGACGCGGCCAACCAGCAGGCCGAACAGATCACTTCCGCTTCGTCGAAGATCAACGAAATGGCGGTGTCCATCGACCAGGTGTCGCGCAACTCCGCCGACAGCGCGGAAGTGGCGCAGCGCTCGGTGCAGATCGCGTCCAACGGCGCGCAGATCGTGCGCCAGACGATCAGCGGCATGGACTCGATCCGCGAGCAGATCCAGGAAACCTCCAAGCGCATCAAGCGGCTCGGTGAGTCGTCCCAGGAAATCGGCTCGATCGTCGAACTCATCAACGACATCGCCGAACAAACCAACATCCTGGCGCTGAACGCGGCGATCCAGGCGGCCTCGGCGGGCGAGGCGGGCCGCGGCTTCGCGGTGGTCGCGGACGAAGTGCAGCGACTGGCCGAACGCGCGACTGGCGCGACGAAGCGAATCGAAACGCTGGTGCAGACCATTCAGACCGACACCAACGAAGCGGTCAGCTCGATGGAACAGACCACCACGCAGGTGGTGAATGGTGCGCGCCTGGCCGAGGACGCCGGCACCGCGCTGGGCGAAATCGAAAAGGTGTCGAACAACCTCGCCGGATTGATTCAGGGCATTTCCAGCGCCGCGAAGCAGCAGTCCGCGGCGGCCACCAACATCAGTTCGACGATGAGTTCGATTCAGCAGATCACCGCGCAGACTTCGGTGGGCGCCAACCAGACGGCCGAATCGATCGGCAACCTTGCGCAACTCGCGCAAGAGCTGCGTCGATCGGTGGCTGACTTCAAACTGCCGGCGTAACGGCGGGAAGGCTCATGATCGCGGGCGACGACATGGTATCCACGGCAACCGGTTCCCCCGGTGTGGCTGCGGACGCGTCCGCGGTTTTGGAAGTGGGGCAGGCGGGCGGTTCTGACCGGAAACCGACGATGCGACTTGAAGAACATATCGACTTCTCGACCCTTGGCTGGGTCAAGCCGCAAATCGATGAGCTGTTGTCGGAGGCGCGCCAGGCGCTTGAAGCCTTCGCCGAAAACCCGGACGACGTGCGCGCGATGCAGAGTTGCGTCGGCCTGTTGCACCAGGTGCTCGGCACGCTGCGCATCGTTGAACTGTACGGTGCTGCCGAGCTCGACCAGGAAATGGAGCATCTGGCCCAGGCGGTCCTCGACGGGAAAGTGACCGACCGCGACGAGGCGATGGGCGCCCTGATGCGTGGTCTTGTGCAGTTGCCCGATTATCTCGACCTGATCGAAAGCGGCCACAAGGACATCCCGATCGTCCTGCTGCCGCTGCTCAACGAATTGCGCGATGCGTACGGCGAGGAACCCGCCGACCAGCGCGTGCTGTTCCATCCCGATCTCGATCGTCCGCTGCCGCCCGGTGCGGCCGGTGCACGTGCGACGTATCCGTTCGCCGACCTGCGCCAGCGCGTTACCCAGATCCGCGCGCGTTTCCAGGTGCAACTGTTGGCGTGGACGCAAGGCAAGCAGCCGAACTTTGCGGAAATGCGCGACTGCATGGACGAGTTGCGGGCCGTGTGTCATGCCGAGTCCGCGCGGCGCTTGTGGTGGCTCGCTGGCGGCGTGCTGGAAACCCTGCAGCAGGGCCGGCTGGATCATCATCTCTCGAGCTTGCGGCAACAGTTCGGGCACCTCGACCGCACCATCCGCCACATGCAGGACCAGGGCGAGGAAGTGTGCGACGACGAAGACGCGCGCGAACTCACCCGCACGCTTTTGTATTACATCGCGCAAGCCGCGCCAGGTCCGGGTCGCAGCGAGACCATTTCGAAGTGCTTCGCGCTCGACCGGATGGTGCCGACCGAAGCCGAGCTCGACCGCGCGCGCGCGGCCATGTCCGGACGCAACCGCGCGTTGCTGGATACCGTCGCCAAGGCCGTCCGCGAAGACCTATTG
>JBOHYO010000375.1:0-4067 GCA_050737935.1 Rhodanobacteraceae bacterium | reverse complement strand
CGCAGCGACGGGTCGGCGGCAAGCCGAGCGGCGGCAATTCGGCCAACCTCTTCGTGCGGCATGCCGGGCATTCGCAGCTGCACCAAAACGGAGCAAAAAACGGGGTCAGGTACACTTTTCGAACCGGCTGGGCCCCACCCATTCTCAGGGAAAAGTGTACCTGACCCCGTTTTTTTGGGGGTGATGGCGTAGTACGACGGCAGTCGCAGTGCCGCGACGATAGGCGCATCGGCGGCCGGCATCGCGGCAACGTCCATGTCGCGAATGTCCGCCCATCGCAGCGGATGGCCTTCGCGCGCACGAGGCTCGCCTGCCCATGCGGTCACGCGCAGCGCGTGCAGGCGTACGGATTTTTCCGGGTAGCGCCAGGGAATGGAAATCAGGGGCGTGCAAGCGCGCATTTCGATGCCCAGTTCCTCGCGCAGTTCGCGCGCCAGCGCCTGTTCGATGGTTTCGCCGGGCTCGAGTTTGCCGCCCGGGAATTCCCACAAGCCTGCGAGGTGCTTGCCTGGCAACCGCTGCATCAGCAGCGCGCGTCCGCGCGCACCGGTGAGGATGCCGGCGGCAACTTCGATCACCGACGTTGGTAGTCCGCGAAGTCGAACGCGAACGCATGCTTCCCATCGGCGGGATGGTGCTCGCGCGACGTCTCGCGCCATTCGCGTGGATCGTATTCCGGGGAAAACGTGTCGGCGTCCGGCGTGACGGTGTCGATTTCGGTGAGGCGCAGATGGGTCGCCCGCGGGAGCGCCAGTGCATACACCTCGCCGCCGCCGATCACGCACAGCTCCGCATTGCCTGCGTAGGTGATGGCTTCATCGAGTGAGTGAACCACCTCTTGGCCCGCGAACGGCGCCGCATCGGACCGCGTCAGCACCAGGTTGGGCCGCCCTGGCAACGCGCGGCCGATCGCCTGCGCGGTCCTGCGGCCCATCAGCACCGGCTTGCCGAGCGTCAGTGCCTTGAAGCGCTTCAGGTCGTCGGACAGGTGCCACGGCATCGCGCCGCCGCTGCCGATGGCGCGATTGCGGTCGAGTGCTGCGATGAGGGTGATGACAGGATCGGAATGCGACATAACGATGCGATTGTAGAAACCGGCCTCCGCAAGCCTGGCGTGTCCTCTTCAAGGGGAGGGCTGGGGTGGAGATGGGGGTCATCGGATGCTGCAGCAACCCACCCCCATCCCGGCCTTCCCACTGAAGGGGAAGGAGAAAAGCCGCGTCGACCTGGCAACAGCTTGTTTGCAGGAAGGCTTCAGTGGAAAGCACGTCCCGTCATACCGCGACGGGTGCCTTGATCGCAGGCCACGGATCATAGTCGACGATGTGGATGTCGTCGAAACCGAAGTCGAAGATCGAGGACACGTCGGGGTTCAACGCCAATTTCGGCAGCGCGCGCGGGGTGCGGCTCAATTGTTCGCGCGCCTGCTCGAGGTGGTTGGAGTAGAGGTGCAGGTCGCCGAAGGTGTGCACGAAGTCGCCGCGCTCGAGCCCGCAGACTTGGGCGATCATGCAGGTGAGCAGGGCGTAGCTCGCGATGTTGAATGGCACGCCCAAGAAGATGTCGGCCGACCGCTGGTAGAGCTGGCACGACAATTTTCCGTCCGCGACGTAGAACTGGAACAGCGCGTGGCAGGGCATCAGTGCCATCCGGTCGAGCTCGCCGACATTCCATGTCGACACGATCATGCGGCGCGAATCCGGATTGTGCTTGATCTGCTCGATGGCCCGCGAGATCTGGTCGATCGTGCGGCCGTCCGGCGTCGGCCATGCGCGCCACTGCTTTCCGTAGACCGGGCCGAGGTCGCCGTTTTCATCCGCCCACTCGTCCCAGATGCGGACACCGTGTTCCTTGAGGTAGGCGATGTTGGTGTCGCCGCGCAGGAACCACAGCAGCTCGTGCACGATGGACCGGATGTGCAGCTTCTTCGTGGTCAGCAGCGGGAACCCGGCGCCGAGATCCATGCGGATCTGCCGGCCGAACACCGACAGCGTGCCGGTGCCGGTACGGTCATCCTTGCGTGCGCCGTGCTCGAGCACATCGCGGAGGAGGTCGAGGTAGATGTGCACGGGACTCGGGACTCGGGTTCGGGGTCCCGAAAGCCTAACAAAAATTTGTCATTCCGGGGCCGCTTCCGCCTCAGCGGAAGTGGAACCGGACTGCGTTTGCAGGATTGCAAACGCGAACGCCGAAGGCGGCGCGGAGCGCGAGTGCCATGGAAGGCGCGAGTAATCCAGGTTCTCGATCGTCAAGCAATCGAAAATGGATTCCGCGTTCTGCCTGCGATGAAGCCGCAGGCAGCCCCGGAATGACGACAAAAGCCTAGATGCCTCTCAGCGCCTGGTCCCGAGTCCTGGTCCTTGCCAAATTCAGCTCCGGTTCGGGTAGGCTTGGCCGATCGCAAGCCATCAGGGGTGTCCCCCGAACATGAATTCCGCCATGCCCACCGTTTCCAGAACCCGCTCGTTCTCGACCGTCTTCCTGATCGAGATGTGGGAGCGCTTCGGCTATTACGGCATGCAGGCGCTGATCATCTACTACATGGTGCAGCGGCTGGGTTTCCAGGATACGCCCGCCAATCTCACCTGGGGTGCGGCGGCCGCGTTGATCTACGTGGCGCCGGCGATTGGCGGCTGGGTCGGCGACAAGTTCTTCGGCACCCGCCACACCATGATTCTGGGCGCGTGTGTATTGACGGTGGGCTATGCACTGATGGTGGTGCCTGCGGCCAACACCACGTTCCTGTTCCTGGCGCTGGGCGTGATCGTGGTCGGCAACGGCCTGTTCAAGGCCAACGCCGGCAACCTGGTACGCAAGATCTACGAGGGCGACGACACCAAGATCGACAGCGCCTTCACCATCTATTACATGGCGGTGAACATCGGCTCGATGGTCTCGATGCTGCTGACGCCGAAGATCAAGGACTACTTCAACGCGCCCTACAGCGGCCAGTTGAGCTGGCTCGGCTCGTACGCCCCGAATTTCTTCGGCGACGGGCTTGGCTGGCACATCGCCTTCGCCGTGTGCTGCGTGGGCCTGCTGGTCGGCCTCGGCAACTACATGGTGATGCGCCACACGCTGAACCACATCGGTTCCGACCCTGATCACCAGCCGTTCAAGTTCTGGAAGCTGCTGGCGGTGATCGCTGGCGGGATCGTGGTGGTGTTCATCTCGGCCTTCATCCTGAAGTACGAAAATGTCGCGCGCATCTTCGTCTACGTGGCCGCCGCCTGCGTGCTGGTGATTTTCGCCTATCTGATTGCCAGGAGCCAGAAGAGCGAGAAGGCCGGCCTGATCATCTCGCTGATCCTGGTGATCGAGACCGTGTTTTTCTTCATCTTCTATCAGCAGATGTCGACCTCGCTGAACCTGTTCGCGCTGCGCGACGTGGACCCGGCATTCCGGATCTTCGGCGTCCATCTGTTCAACTGGAGCCCAGCGCAGTTCCAGGCGCTGAATCCGATCTGGATCTTCATCCTGAGTCCGATCCTGGCCGTCACCTATACACACTTCGCAAAACGCGGCAAGGATTTCTCGATCGCCACCAAGTTCGCGTTCGGCTTCCTCGCGGTCGCGATCGGGTTCTTCATCTACGGGGCCGCCGGGAACTTCACCACGTCGCCCGGTCAGACCAGTCAGTGGGTGATGGTCGGCGGCTACGGCTTCGGCTCGCTGGGTGAACTGCTGACCAGCGGACTCGGGCTCGCCTTCATTGCACGCTACGTGCCGGCGCGGATGGGCGGTTTCATGATGGGCGCCTACTTCGTGGCCTCGGGCGTGGCGCAATACCTGGGCGGGCTGGTCGCCACCATCGCCAGCGTGCCGGCATCGATCACCGACCCGGTCCAGATGATGCCGATCTACACCCGGCTGTTCAACGCGTTGGGTTGGGCCGGCGTCGCCTGCACGATCTTCGCGCTGATTGTCGCCGTTGGACTATGGTGGCTGGATCGACGGGGAATCCTACGGTTCGAACAAAGCCCACCCCTGCCATCTGCCGAGCACGGCGGCGGCACACCCACCATCGCGTCCGAACAGTGACGGCGTTCGCATGACGGATGTCATGT
>JBOHYO010000374.1:0-2799 GCA_050737935.1 Rhodanobacteraceae bacterium | reverse complement strand
TGCTCGGCGAACCCGTTGAAGCCATCCGCGATCATCGAACACGACGGGCAGCCGGCGGTGTAATCCGGTCCGAACATGAAGTGGTAGACAAGAAGTTGCGAACGCCCGCGGAACAGGTCCGCCAGCGTAGCCTTGCCGTCGTCGGTGTCGAATGCGTATTCCCTGTCGATCCGTACCCACGGCAGCGCCTGCCGCCGTTGCGCCAGTTCATCGCCACGATGCGTGAGTTCCTTTTCCGCGTCGAGTAGTTCAAGGCGTTCTTTCAGCCACTCGTCGCGCGTGCCGGTCTTGTGCGTGGTCATCATCTTCTCCTCCGGGTTTCCGGCCGTTCGCCCATTGGCGCGCGGCGGGTTGGTTGATCGTCGTGAGGTAGATTAGGCGCCGGGCGAGCGAGTGCGGGAGTGACAAATGTGGCGCGATTGACGATCCGGGTGCCATGGATTCGCTGATCACGGCCGCGGCGCGTGCGTTGGCAGCAGGCGATCCGCTGGGTGCGCTGAAGCGGGTCGCGTTGCGCGACGATGCGCCCGCCCTGGCATTGCGCGGCATCGCGTTGGCACAGCTCGGCGATTTCGAACGCGCGAAATCGCTGCTTCGCCGCGCCGCGCATGCGTTCGGACGCAGGGAAGCCGTGGCGCGCGCCCGCTGCGTGGTCGCCGAAGCCGAGATCGCGCTCGCCGCGCGAGAGCTGGGTTGGCCCGAACGGCGGCTCGAAGCCGCGCAGTCCGTGCTGGAAGCGCACGGCGATCGGGTGAATGCCGCGCATGCGCGCTACCTCGCGATTCGCCGGCTATTGTTGATCGGGCGGCTCGACGAGGCCGAGCGCGCGCTGGCCGCGTTGGAAGCCGCGCCATTGCCGCCGGCGTTGCGGGCGGTCCACGAATTGACCTCGGCCGGAATCGCGATGCGACGCGTCCGGGCGCGAACCGCGCGTGTTGCGCTCGAGCGCGCCGGGCGCGCAGCGGGTGCGGCCGGCATCCCTGCGCTGCTCGCCGAAGTGGCGCACGCATTGCGCACGCTGGATGCGCCTGCGGCGCGACGGGTCGGCGGCGGCGAGGAACGGCTCCTGCTGCTGGATGATGTCGAGGCGCTGTTCGCATCGAAGGCACTGGTGGTCGACGCTTGCCGCAATGTCGTGCGTGGTGGAAGCGCCACGGTGTCGCTTGCATCGCGGCCGGTGCTGTTCGCACTTGCGCGGGCATTGGCCGAAGCATGGCCGGACGACATGCCGAGGCACGCGTTGATCACGACCGCGTTCCGGACCAAGTTTGTGGACGAGACGCACCGCGCCCGGTTGCGGGTCGAGATCGGCCGCCTCAGATCGGCGCTTGGCGCGTTGGCCGACATCCGCGCGACGCGGCGGGGTTTCGCCCTGGCGCCCAAGCACGCACCCGAAGTCGTGGTGCTGGCGCGACCGGTGGAAGAAAAACACGCGTCGGTCCTGGCCCTGCTTGCGGACGGCGAACCGTGGTCCAGCTCGGCGCTGGCACTGGCGCTGGGAATGAGCCAGCGCAACGTGCAACGGTCACTCGATGCGCTGGCGGCGGACGGCAAGGTCCAGCCCATGGGCCGCGGCCGCGCGCGTCGCTGGGCCACGCCACCCATGCCGGGATTCACGACAGCATTGTTGCTCCCCGCCCCGCTTCCGGGAGATTAGGATGGCGCCGTCCTGGGCGACGAGAGCGCAACCATGAAACGTTCATCCGCTGAAATCCTTCGCGAATACGGCCCGTTCCCCGACGCCGATCGGGTGCACGGCGTGACCTGGGACGGAACACGCGTCTGGTTCGCCTCCGGCGACAAGTTGAATGCCGTGGACCCGGCAAGCGGCAAGACCGTGCGTTCGATCGATGTCGCCGCCCACGCCGGCACGGCTTTCGATGGCAAGCACCTGTTCCAGATCGCCGAGGATCGCATCCAGAAGATCGATCCGGCGTCGGGCCGTGTGCTGTCCACGATCCCGGCGCCCGGCGGCGGCGGGAATTCGGGCTTGGCATGGGCCGAAGGAACCCTGTGGGTCGGCGAATACCGCGCGCGGAAAATCCACCAGATCGATCCCGAAACGGGGGAGATCCTGCGTACCATCGAGTCCAGGCGTTTCGTCACCGGTGTCACCTGGGTGGACGACGAACTCTGGCACGGCACCTGGGAAGGCGACGAGAGCGACTTGCGCCGGGTCGATCCGGAAACCGGCGAAGTGCTGGAGCAACTGGATATGCCGGCGGGAATCGCCGTGTCAGGACTCGAGGCCGACGGCAGCGGTCACCTGCTGTGCGGCGGCGGCAACAGCGGCAAGATCAGGAGCGTCCGCCAGCCCGTTGGGCCCCGCTGACGCTCACCGCGCTCGATCCATGCCCTTCTCGGGATGGGTGCGTCTCCAGCGACCCGCGCCGCGCGCGTGTGCACCCGCGCCAGCGTACGGTCCATGGCGCTGTCGCAATGGCGACCCGGAGCCGATGATTGCTTCGGCCCCGCCGCAGCACGCCTGTCGGTCGGATCATTCGTTGGTGTCGCCGTCTCGGCGCCGAGGCGCTTGGACTCGGGCGACCGTTCCTGCCTGAGGAATATGCTCAGGACGACATAGATGCCGATCACGGCGAATTCCGCTTCCCAGGTTTCGAATACCGAACTCCAGAAACTCAAGGTCACCAGATAGGCGGCCCATGAAATCTTCGGCAGATGCAAGAGCATTTGGTGCTCGTTGTACTTCCACGTCCCGAACAGGCCGTGCAGCACGAATGCCGCGATGAACATGCCGAAGAACGCCAGGCCAAGCGAATTCGCCCAAAGCCATTCCTG
>JBOHYO010000373.1:0-2151 GCA_050737935.1 Rhodanobacteraceae bacterium | reverse complement strand
GCCCCAAGCGAGTGGCAACGCCCGGCGACCAGCATCTTCCCGCAGCGCCTTACAAGCTTGAGGACAATCCCTACAGCCTGCTTGATGTGAGCGACCTGGTCTTTATTGACGCGCCGGGGACGGGCTTTGGACGGCTCTACGGCAAGGATCCGCAGAAGGCCTTTTGGGGCGTCGATGAGGACGGACAGGCGTTTGCGCGCTTCATTCAGCGCTTCATTTCCAAATACAACCGTTGGAACTCGCCGAAGTACCTGTTCGGCGAAAGCTACGGAACCACCCGTTCGGCGGTGCTCTCGAACGTCCTGCAGACCGAGTACAACGTCGACTTGAATGGGGTGATGCTGCTCTCGCAGATCCTGAACTTCGGACTCAGCATCGACGGCGCCAACATGAACCCGGGCATCGACATGTCCTATGTGCTGGGCCTGCCGACGTACGCCGCAACGGCTTGGTATCACCACAAGCTGCCGAAGTACAACGACGGCAACCTGGCCCCCTTGCTGAAGGAGGTCATGAAGTTCGCGACCACCGACTACGAGCAGGCGCTGGCCGCGGGCTCCACCCTGAGCGATGCCAGCAAGCAGCAGATCGCCGAAAAGCTGCACGACTACACCGGGCTGCCCGTCGCCTATCTGCTGAAGGCGGACCTGCGCGTCGACGGCGGCATGTTCGAGCACGAACTACTGAGCGACGGCGACACCACCACCGGCCGCCTCGACACCCGCTTCGCAGGGCCCACGATGGATCCGCTCGGCAAGACGTCGGACTACGACCCGCAGTCGGCGGCCATCAGTTCCGCCTACGTGGCGGCATTCAACGGCTACGTGCGCAACGACCTGAAGTTCGGCGACGGCTTGAAGTACCGGCCCTCGGTCTATGGCGCCGACGACTTCCGCTGGGACTGGAAGCACAAGGCGCCGGGCCAGCGCTTCTCGCGCGGCGGCACGCCCAACGTGATGCTCGACCTCGCGGTGGCCATGAAGTACAACCCCGACATGAAGGTGCGGTTGTTCGGCGGCTTCTACGACCTCGCGACGCCGTTCTACACCGCGATCTACGAGATGCAGCACCTGCCGATCCCCGAGAAGCTGCAGAAGAACATCAGCTACGGCTTCTTCCCGTCCGGCCACATGGTCTACGCACATACGCCGTCGCTGAAGAAGTTGCATGACGACGCGGTGCAGTTCATCGAATCGAGCGACAACCTGGGGAACGACCAGAACAACCAGCGTCACTGAATCCTGGTCACCGCGGCACTTTCGAACGGCGCGACGCAAGTCGCGCCGTTTTTCATTCCCGCTCGAAGCGTGCGATTTCATCCAGCGCGGCCTGCGCGCGCACGATGCTGCGGCCGGCACTGTTGTCCTTGACCTTGCGCCCGTAGCCCATCCATCGCATCGTCCATACCACCAACAGCAGGGCCGCCAACCCGGTCAAACTGCTGCCGATCGCCCAGTACATGAAGACTCGAACAGGGACATCGAAGCCAACCGCCGCAAGTCCGACCCACATTGGAGGAATCCACAGGAACGAACAGATGGCGAGGTTGACGGGCGCTTCCACCCGGACGCGGAAGGCACGCAATTCCGCAAGCCTGCGCTGGATGTCGAGTACCGGGGCGGCATAGTCGATGTGCTGGATCAGATACAGATTGCGGGCCGCGAAAACGATCAGCAGCACGCCGTAAGCGTGCACCGTCAAACCGCAAACCAGCACATCGAGCTGCCGCAAATGGGACGCCCAAAGTGAGGCACCCCACACCGACAGCGCAACGCCAATCGCCAATTGCAATGCCTGCCCGAATACCAGCGGACGCAGCCTGCGCCGCGCCTTGACCGTGCCGCTGTCCTTCAGGAGCAACAAATTCAGTGCGTGTGTGCGCTGCACCCGTGCATCCAATTCCTGCCACGCCAGCTTCATTTCATCGAGTTCCATATTCCACTTCCTCGGTTGCGGCTGCCAGCGCCTGCGCGCGCAGCTTCTGCTTGATGCGGTTGAGTTTGGTCGCGACGTTGGTCGCGCTGATCCCGAGCACCTCCGCGATTTCGGCGTAACTGCGGTCCTCGAGATACAGCAGCACCAGCGCGCGGTTGAGCGGATCGAGGCCGCCGATGAACTCCCGCAGCGCTGCCATGCGCTCGCCGCGTTCGA
>JBOHYO010000372.1:0-10417 GCA_050737935.1 Rhodanobacteraceae bacterium | reverse complement strand
ACTGTACCCATACGCCCTGCTGTCCCTGGACAGCCTGGGCGTGTTCGCGGTTGGCCATGGCCATGTCGGTCGCGAGCGACTGCTCGACTTCCAGCGCGCGGCTGGTGGCGTAGATCTCGCCTGACAGCGAGTTCAGACTGGCGGCAGCGTTTGCAAGCGTCGGCGCCGAGAGGAACTTGCCCGCATCCTGGATCCAGGCTTCGTGACCGCCGGTCTGGTTGTTCAGGACCCACTGGTTGGACACGTCGATTGCGGACTGCACGTTCTTCGCCGACTGGATCGTCTGTGCGCTGGCGAGCGGCGTCGCCAGTACGTCCGCCGCAGCAACCGCGGGGCTCAGCGTGACCTTGACTGTCGTCGAGGTGTAATTGAGCGTGCCGGTATAGAACACGCCCGAGTCAAAGCTGAGGTCGGCGAAAGTGCCCGAGACATTGCCGGCGTTGAGCAGCGTCTCAGTGGAGTGGACGGTGTAGCCCGACGGCGCCGCCAACACCTTCACGGTTCCATCGAGGTTCGCCGTGCCGCCGACGGTGAGCGGCACGCCGAGCGCGACCGCCGTGGTGCTGCCGGACTGGTCGGTGAGGTCGCCGGTGATGGTGAATCCCTGTCCCGCGATGCTGCTGGAACTCGTCACCGTTCCGGCATTGACCACGTCCGCGCCAACCGTGCCGGTGCCCGCCAGCGTCGCGCCAGAAGCCACGCTCACATTGGACGCCACTGACCCTTCGACCAACAGCGTGCCTTTGCTGATGCTGGTTCCACCCAACCAGGTGTTGGCGCCCGTGAGCTTGAGGGTACCGGGGCCGGAAAGCGTCAGGCTGCCGGAGCCGCCGATGTCGTTGCCGAAGGTCGAGGTCGTGCCGGAGGGGATGTTCGCGTCGAACGCGCCGAACGCGAACTGTGCGGGGCCCTTCACGGCCTTCTCCGCGTCCACCATGCCCCAGCCGCACTGATCGGTGGGACAACCCGGGATGGGCGTGGCGGTGGTCAGCACGGTATCGGACACGTTCGGGGCGCTCATCCACGGAAACGCTTGCCAGACCTGGGCGGTGACGCCGGTCACGATCGCGGTCGCAGCCGAGGTGCCGACGCTGTAGCCGGTGTTGAAAGCGGGCGGCGTCGGTACCGTGTAGAGCTCGGCCGGCGCCGAAAGGCACCATGCCGCGGCGACACCGCACGGGGTCGGACCACCGTTCTCGGTATACAGGCCCGTCGGGTTGCCGTTTGCATCGATGCCCACGCCGGTCACGGCGATGATGTAGGGCTGCATGTCGGGAAACAGGTACGGCAACCCCGCATAGATGCCGGGATTTTGCAGGGCCGAGTTATCACCGGTCGGGAAAACCTGCAGGATGCCGGCCTGCTTGACAGGCAAAAGCAGATTGTAGGTAACCTTCGCGGTGGAATTGCCGGCACCGCCGGGCAAGGTCGTCACATCCTGGTTTCCGCCGAAGGACTCATTGATGACCTTGACGCCCTGAGCGATGAGATCCGAATACGCTGCCGAAGTCGGGTGGCAAACCTCGCCCCCGGCGGTTCCGTAGCCCCAGCAGATCTGCGCCACGTAGAGACTCGACCCGGGTGCAACACCCCCGTTGAACTGGACGCCTGCGGACGCGTCGGAATACGGATCGCCCGCGATAAGCTGCGCCGCGGTTGTGCCGTGGCCGAAATTGTCGTTCTCGGCCGTCGGATCGCTGACCGCCGGATCGTAGCTCTTGAACCAGGCCACCTTGTCGCGCCCTGATGCATCGCTCGCATTGAGCGCCGGGTCGGTGGGATCGACTCCGGAATCCATCAGGCCGATCTTCACCCCGGTACCGACGATGCCATTCTGTTGCGCCGGCAACACGCTGGTCGGAATCAACTGGTTGTTGTGCGCGTCGTAGGATCCCGGCGGCGGAGGTGGAGGCGGTGGTGGAGGGGGTGGCGGCGGCGGAGGTGGGGGAGGTGGTGGTGGGGGTGGCGGGACCGGTTTGACCATACCGTTGCCGCCGCCTCCACCTCCACCACAGGCTGTGAGATTGATGGTCATCGTCATCACCGTAAGGCCGGCGAGCACCGCAACCACCAACTTCTTCTTTTCCATTGCCGATCTCCCTGATGGTCCGTATGCACCCTGACGCGGGTCGATGGTATCCGATCCAAACTGCGCGGAACCGCCCTGCGGTACATCCGACCGCGGACCGGCCCGCGCGCTACGTCCACTCCAAACGCTGCCTCTTTTAGCGCATCAAATGTCGAGACGGCGTGTCGGCCAACTCGATCACGAGCGGCCACGCTGAATCGGCACGCGCAACAACGAACGCGGACGGCATGGTGGCCGGCCTCGGCGTCATGGGTTTTTGTGCGGACGGAAAGCGGTCTCGGAGCTACGCAGCGACGTCGTCAGGCGCGCGGCGCTCCAGCGTTCCCAGTGAGTGGCCTTGCTCGGCGAGGTATTCGAGCCAGCGATTGAGAAAGCCGTTCATGCGCAGGCGATGCAGCATCACGTTGCGTGCAGGCGCGAGCGGACCGAGTACCTGCCACAGATCGCGCCCGGGTTCGCAATGCAACGCCTCGGTCATGTGCGCATCGAGATAGACCCGCAACTGCGCGGATGGCGCCGGGTTGCCGGTGGTCGCGTCGAGCACCGCGTAACTCAAGCCGAGTTCCAGGGTGTAAGGGTGGCGCTCCTGCACACTGAGACGTACGTCGAGGCCATCATCCACGCACGACAGGTATTCGCCGACGCCCAGCCGTTGCGGCGAAAACAGCCGTGCGAGCCGGCGATGATTTTCGCTGTAGAGACCCATCAACCACTCGAGGCGGTTGGGCAGGAAGGTGGCCGCGAGCGAGCGCGTGCGCGGCCTGGATTCGTGATGGACAAGTACCGATTGCATGCGCCGATCTTAGCGCATGATTGCGTTCGCGCACCCCTTGCATTTTCGTGGGAAAACGCGCAACGTACGGGTCTCGGCGCCCGATGGGCGCCGACCTTTTTTCGGCGTAGCGGCCGCGCGAAAAGTGGAACCTGCGCGGCAGGACGGACACAGTCCGCCGCGCTGCAGTCGATAGGCGGGCAATGCCCGTCCTACCGACGCGAGAGCTCACTCAGAAGTCCCTAGAACGCGTAGTTGCCTTGCAGCATCACGCTGCCGGATCGTTGCCGTTCTCCCTGCTCGTGCGCGAATCCCAGCCGCAAGGCGAACGACCGCGTCGGCCATACCGACAGCCCCGCGCGCAACACGGACTCGTTGCGCGACAAGCCGACGCCATCGATCGGCAGCCAGTTGTCGAATGCCGTGAAAGTGGCGTCGAACGTGTCGCCGTACTGATGCAGCGCGTGGTGCCAGGCAGCGCTGCCGTCGAACTGCATCCACATGCCATTTGCCAACCGCCAGGCGCTTTGCGCCCGGATTCCGAGCCCGGCCTGTGTGCGCCCGATCTCGTGACCGCCCGCCATGAGGCCGAAGCCATAACCGCCCTGCTCCGCGAATCCGCCCTGGTCGAGCCGCTGGTAGCGCACGTCGACGAATGGCGTGACGTTCGCCGCGCCGGCGCGAACCTCGTAGCCTCCCTCCAGCGAACCTGCGAGATAGTGCCCGGAAGCGCCGCTGCCGACCGGCGCTGCAAGACCGCCGAGCAACAACAGGCGTTGCATGTCCTGGCGATACCAGCCTCCGCCGACACGGGCCGTGGCATACCACGGCCCGTTGAACGTCCCGCCATAGAGCATGAGATGGTCGGTCGAGGTACGGTTGTGGTCCCACGATGCGTCGAGTTGGCCGTAGCCTCGGCTCTCGCCTACCGCGTACCCCAGCAAACCGTGCGCACCGACGCGGAAATCCGCGCCGACGATGCCGCCGTTGCTGCGGAAGGTCGAGCCGGCATAGCCCGCACGTTGCAGATCGCCCTGCCACCCGGCGTCGGCATACCATGCCCCGGCTTTGCTGCGTCCCGCCAGCAGCTCGTCGAAGCGTCCCGACAACGCGCGACCGTTCGCATCGATGTCATCGAAAAGCATGGCCGCACTCGCGGCGTGCAACTGTCCGGACAGGCTTTGCAAGGTGGCGCGCGCGGCAGCAGGCGTCGGCGTGTGCTGGATGGCGCCCGCGCCCTTCACCACGCCAGGCGGCAATGTCGCGCCCGTGGCGATCTTCGTATCGATCGCATCGAAACCGGCCTGCACGCGTACCGCGGCCGACGCCGCGGCGGGTTCGGCGATGCCCATCGCCTGCGCAGCCGGCTGGATGCTGAGGCTCGTCGTATCCAGCCATACGCTGCTCGGGGTGTACTGGATCGTCGTGCTGAGAAACACGCCCGGCGATGTCGTGAGTTGCGCGAAGGTGCCGTTGACCGCACTGGCGTCCAGCACGTCCTGGTGGTCATTGGTGACGTAGCCCGAATCCTCGCCGAGGACATTCAGCGTGCCATCGAGCTGCGCGTTGCCGGCCACGTCGAGCTTGGAGCCGAGGCTGATCGACAGCGTACCGGTGCCGGCCTGGGTGTAGTCGCCACCCACCCGCGTATCGCCGCCCGCGACGATCACGGTACCCGAATTGCTGAGCTGGTCCCCGATTCCCGGCACAGCATCCAGCGTGCCGCCCTGCCCGACCGTCACATCCCCCGCCAGCGGATTGGCTGCCTGCAGGGATCCGCCAAGCACCTGGGTGCCGCCGGTATAGGTATCGGTGCCGGCCAGGATCAGCGTACCCGTGCCGTTCTTGATCAGCCCACCCGCGCCGCTGATGTCGTTGCTCCAGGTCGAGGTGAGATCGTCGAACGAAACCGGTACGTCACCCCAGTTGAACTGCGCCGGGCCCTGCACGGCCCGTCCCACATCCAGTTCGCCGTAGCCGAACGTCGTGTTGGGTTGCGACCCGCCGAGCGGATCGGCGGTGCCGAGAATCGTCTGCCGAACCAGGTCGTTGGTGAAGTACGGAAACGCCTGCCATACCAGCGCGGCCGCGCCCGACACCTCCGGCGCCGCCAGGGATGTACCGGAGACGATCCAGTACGTCGGATCGGTGGTGCCGGCGAGGGTGTCCTTGTCGAGGACAATCACGTCGCCGGGCGCGGCGAGGCAATAGTCCATCGCGATACCGCACTTGTTCGAGTAACTGTCGAGTTGGGTCGGATGGTTGCTGTCGATCGCGACCACCGTCAGCCAACCCTTTTCGAGATCGGGCGCCACGCTCGGCAGTGCCGCGATCGTGCTCGGATCGGCATCGGAATCGTTGCCCGCCGCGAACACCACCAGGCCGCCGTGCTGGTTGACGAACGGACTGTAGGCATCGTCGAACGCCTGGTTCACGCTGGCATCGCTGGTGTCCCAGGTGATGCCGCCCCAGGAGTTGTTCATCACGTCGACGCCGTAGCTGATCAGGTCGGCATTGACCGAGCCGAAGAACTGCGCGTCCTGCTGGGTGACCACGCTGGGTGGCTGGCCGTGGTCATCCGGTGAGTTGTCGGAAATGATCCGCGCGGAGACGAGGTCGGCGGCCGGAGCAATGCCTCCCGGAAAATTGTCGAACGACGTGCCGGCAGCGATTTCCGAAACCCATGTGCCGTGGCCGACGACGTCGTCCACACTGGTGTCGTTCTGGGAAGGGTCGACGTAGATCAACTCGGCCTTCACCCGCCCCGCCACCGTCGGATTGCTGCGCATGATGCCGCTGTCGACCATGCCGAGCGTGATTCCGCTCCCGTCGTAGCCGGCGGCATGCGCGGCGTAGGTGTTGGTGATCGAGAGATGCGCATCGGCGGGCGGCTGCACGGACGTCGCCGGTGGCGGCGGCGGTGGAGGAGGTGCCTCGGGTATGGTGCGGACGCTGCCGTTGCCGCCTCCGCCGCCGCAGGCGGCAAGCGCGCCTGCCAGAAACCCCACGGTGATCCATCGGCCCGCGTGCCAAATCCACGCCCTGGGGAAGCTCTGATTCATCGGAGTTGCGCCGCGGCACAGGAACGTGCCGCAAGCGAACCAAGCACGCTCTTTCCGCATGTGCTTGATTCGCAAAGCCGAGTCCGGACATGCGCCGGATTCGGCGCGCCCTGGCAAATCCTGGATGGATTTGTTCAGACCTCCCCAAGAGCCTTGGCACCGCATGAGACACCCCTCATCCGCTCCACATCCGGGGAGCCATTGTGCACCCGCGCAGCGCCCCTGCACAGCCTGTTTGCCGCGGCGCAACATCCACCGCATAATTCGTGTTCGAGTCCTCCTGTTCATTGAAGCCGAAGCCGCTTCGCGGTTCAGCTTATCCACACGAACACCTTTGCAGGGTCCAACCATGCCAGACATCATCATCGCCGCCGCCAAGCGGACGCCCATCGGCGCCTTCCTAGGCCAGTTCACCGGCTTCCCGACACCGAAGCTCGGTGCCGCCGCCATCAGCGCGGCGTTGCAACAATCGGGCATTGAACCCGGCGATGTCGGCGAGGTTCTGATGGGCTGCGTGCTGCCGGCCAACCTCGGCCAGGCACCGGCGCGTCAGGCTGCGCTGGCGGCCGGGCTTCCACCCTCGGCGGGCTGCACCACGCTCAACAAGGTGTGCGGATCGGGGATGAAGGCGATCATGCTGGGCCACGACCTGATCGTCGCGGGTTCGGCCGACGTGGTGGTTGCCGGCGGCATGGAGTCCATGACCAACGCCCCGCACATGGCCGCGGTACGTACCGGCATCCGGCTCGGCGACGGCAGCATGGTCGACCACATGATGTGGGACGGCTTGACCAATCCTTACGACGGCAAGTCGATGGGCGTGTTCGCGGAGAATTGCGCCGACAAGTATCACTTCACCCGCGAGGAACAGGACGCCTATACGACCGAATCGGTGCGCCGCGCCCAGGCCGCGGTGAAGGACGGAACCTTCGCGGACGAAATCACCATGGTCACCGTGCCTTCGCGCAAGGGCGACGTGCAGGTTTCGGCCGACGAAACCCCCGGCAAAGTCGACCCCGCGAAAATCCCCAACTTGAAGCCCGCCTTCCGCAAGGAAAACGGCACCGTCACCGCGGCGAGTTCGTCCAGCATCTCCGACGGCGCCGCGGCGGTGGTGCTGATGTCGGCCGATAACGCCAAGGCGCGTGGCGTAACGCCGCTCGCCCGCATCGTCGCGCACGCGACCCATTCGCAGGAACCGCAGTGGTTCACGACCGCTCCCGTCGGGGCGATCGAAAAGGTGCTGAAGAAAGCGGGCTGGCAAATCGGCGACGTCGACCTGTTCGAAGTGAACGAGGCGTTTGCGGTGGTGGCCATGGCGGCGATGAAGGAGCTCGACATCCCCCACGACAAGCTCAATGTGCACGGCGGCGCCTGCGCGCTCGGCCACCCGATCGGATGCACCGGCGCCCGTATCGTGGTGACGCTGTTGCACGCGATGATCCATGCAGGCGCGAAGCGCGGAGTCGCTGCGCTGTGCATCGGTGGCGGCGAGGCGACCGCCATCGCGATCGAAAGAACCTGAGCGCCTCCTTGGTTTGTACCACCGATTCGGCAAGCAGTAACTGAACGTTATGTGTTCGTAAAATGGCGGAATGCTGGCGTTATTCGGTAGGACGCGGTTTAATAGCGCGGCCACTTCCGTGGCTATCCACGGCTCAATTCATCCAGGAGACAGCTCATGAAGTTCACCCATACCGTACTCGCGGCCGCGTTGACCGGCGCCATGGTTCTCGCGCTGGGCGCGTGCAGCAACCCGAACGACCAGGCGCAGAACGCCGCCGAGCAGGCGCAGGAAAATGCGGCGACTGCGGCTTCGGCTGCGGCGAGTGCCGCGTCCGCCGCTCAAATGTCCCAGAGCGCCGAAGCCGACCAGGCCGCGCAGCAGGCGCAGATGGCCGCCGGCTCGGCCAATGCAGCTGCCAACCAAGCGCAGGAAGCGGCGTCCGCCGCTTCCAGCATGGCGCCCGCCTCGGGCTCGTCCACGTCCGACGCCACCCAAAACGCGATGCAGAACGCGGCGGATGCGGCCAACAATGCCGCCAACCGTGCGGGCCAGGCGGCCGATGCTGCCAAGAATGCCGCACAGAAAGCGAAGGATGCAGCCAAGAGCGGCAGCTCGGGCGGCTGATTTCGTTGCAGGTTTCGTGACAAGACCGGCCGCCTCGCGCGGCCGGTTTTTTTCGACGGCCGCAACGATTTATGCTTTCATGAAGTCTTGCCGGGACTTCCGAACCACGGACGCGAGCATGCCTTCCATCCAATCGCGCATCGATGTCAAGAGCGAAGCGTTTCGTGCAAACGCTCGACGATTGCGCAAGCTCACGGAAGATCTCGAGGCCGAGCTCGCGCGCACGGCCGAAGGCGGCGGCGAAAAGGCGCGCGACAAACACGTGGCGCGCGGCAAGCTGCTGCCACGCGAACGCGTGCGCGCGCTGCTCGATGCAGGCTCTCCCTTCCTGGAATTCTCGCCACTCGCCGCGCACGGCATGTATGACGGCGCCGCGCCCGGCGCGGGACTGATCACCGGCATCGGCCGCGTGTGGGGGGCCGAGGTCGTGGTGGTCGCCAATGACGCCACGGTCAAGGGTGGCACCTACTTCCCGATCACGGTGAAGAAACATCTGCGCGCGCAGGAAGTGGCGCTCGAGAACCGCCTGCCGTGCATCTACCTCGTCGATTCCGGCGGCGCATTCCTGCCGCTGCAGGACGAGGTGTTTCCCGACAAGGAACACTTCGGCCGGATCTTCTACAACCAGGCGCGCATGTCGGCGCTCGCCATCCCGCAGATTGCGGTGGTGATGGGCAGTTGCACCGCCGGCGGCGCCTACGTGCCGGCGATGAGCGACGAAACCATCATCGTGCGCGAACAGGGAACGATCTTCCTCGGCGGCCCGCCGCTGGTGAAGGCGGCCACCGGCGAAGTGGTGGATGCCGAAACATTGGGCGGTGCGGACGTCCATACGTCCATTTCGGGGGTGGCCGACCATTTTGCGGAGAACGATGCACATGCGCTTTCCATCGCCCGCGACGTCGTGGCCAACCTCAATCGCCGGAAAACGATGCCGCTGGCATTGGCCGAGCCGCGTGAACCGGCATACCCGCCGGAAGAACTCTACGGGGTGATTCCGGAAGACACCCGCCGGCCCTTCGACATCCGTGAGGTAATCGCACGTGTCGTCGATGCTTCCGAGTTCCATGAATTCAAGGCGCGTTACGGCAAGACCCTCGTCACCGGCTTCGCACACATACACGGGTACCCGGTCGGCATCGTCGCCAACAACGGCATCCTGTTTTCCGAAAGCGCGCTAAAGGGCACCCACTTCATCGAGTTGTGCAACCAGCGCAACGTTCCGCTGGTGTTCCTGCAGAACATCACCGGCTTCATGGTCGGAAAGAAGTACGAACAGGCCGGCATCGCCAAGGACGGCGCCAAGATGGTGACGGCGGTGGCCTGTTCGCACGTCCCGAAATTCACGGTGGTGATCGGCGGCAGCTTCGGCGCCGGCAACTACGCCATGTGCGGTCGCGCCTACGGCGCACGCTTCCTGTGGATGTGGCCGAACGCGCGCATTTCCGTGATGGGCGGGGAGCAGGCCGCGTCGGTGCTGGCGACCGTGAAGCGCGACGGCATCGAGGCGCGCGGCGGCGAATGGTCGGCCGAAGACGAGGAAAGCTTCAAGGCACCGATCCGCGAACAATACGAACGCCAGGGCAGCCCGTACTACTCCAGCGCCCGTCTGTGGGATGACGGCATCATCGATCCGGTCGATACCCGCCGTGTATTGGGCCTCGCGATTTCCGCGTCCATGAATGCGCCGATCGAGCCGCAGCGTTACGGCGTGTTCCGGATGTAATCCGGTGCCGGCTTACGGCGTCGCGTCGGACGCGTAGCGCAAATTGTCCAGCAACGGGGTCTTCGGGCGCTGGATGTGCAGGAATGCGACACCTGCCGTCGCGTGGCAGCCGTTGCACGACGCAGAAAGCCGGTCGAAGGCTTCGCCGAATGCGGCCGTGTCCTTCTTCGCCAGCGCTTCCTGCACGTTGCGGATGGCGGGATTCATCATCGCCGGCATCACATCGGAGAGTTTCTGCGGTTGCAGTTCGGGGGCTTCACCGTTGGTCTCCTCGATGCCGCGCAGGGCCTCGCCCAGCTCACTCACCATGTAATACGCGAGGTTCCAGTTGCCCGCCTCGCCCGCCCACCACAGGCGGTCGTGGCGGATCTGCAGCTCCAGCATCTGCTGGCCGAGTTCGGGCGCCGGGATCCGCTGCGTGAGTTGGGCGACCTTCGCCTTGAGCGCGGCGATCTCGTTGCTGTCGGACCCGTCCGCAGGCGCGCGTGCCGTGGCGACCAGGACATATGAGCAGCCCGCGGCGAGGCACACGCCCACCGCCGTGCCGATCAGGAAGCGCCTCATCGACAGACCCCGTCGCCGGCTCATGCGCCGTTCGCGGCCGCGGCCGCGCCATCGGCGGTGCGCTTGGTCGAAC
>JBOHYO010000371.1:0-6509 GCA_050737935.1 Rhodanobacteraceae bacterium | reverse complement strand
GACTACCTCGACATCCCGGCGTTTTTGCGACGCCAGGCTGATGAAGTGCGATCGGCCATGATCGCTTCATCGATCCCCGAGGGCGCCAGCGGAGGCGTCTGCGTACGTGATGCACCAGAACGGCCATCCATGGCCTGACTTTCCACAACAGCCGCTTCGCAACAGGTCTGTGGAAAAGGGCATCGTGAACTGCCGGACTCCCGTCCCCGGCAGTTCACAACGCGGCCAGCGACGGCGAGCAACCGCCCGCCTGTGCCCGCGGCAATGCGGGTGTGCCGCGGCTCGCGCTCGCGGCGCCCGGGAACCTGTGGTGGCCGATGTGGTCCCTTGTCACCGTGGCATCAGGAGGCCGGGTGCGCGCTGGCAGTCGGCACGTGCACCAGATCGCGCCATGGGTCCGAGGATTAACTGAACGCAACGGTCCACTTTATTCGGGCCGGCAGCCGTGATAGCATTTCGCACGATTTAGCGTTGTCCTAACAGGATTCAAACGAAAAATGATCAAACAGCGCACGCTCAAAAACGTGATCCGCGCGACGGGTGTCGGTCTGCACACCGGCGAGAAGGTGTACATGACCTTGCGCCCGGCCGCGGTGAACACCGGCATCGTGTTCCGCCGCACCGATCTCCCGGAACCGGTCTGCATTCCCTCGCGCTGCGAATACGTGGGCGATACCCGGCTCTCCAGCACGCTCATCAAGGACGACGTGCGCGTCGGTACCGTCGAGCATCTGCTCTCGGCGATGGCGGGCCTCGGCATCGACAACGCCTATGTCGACCTGTCCGCACCCGAGGTGCCGATCATGGACGGCAGCGCCGGCCCCTTCGTGTTCCTGCTGCAGTCGGCCGGGATCGAGGAGCAGACCGCCCCCAAGCGTTTTATCCGCATCAAGAAACTCGTGAAGGTCGAGGACGGCGACAAGTGGGCGCAGTTCCAGCCGTTCGACGGTTTCAAGGTGGGATTCTCGATTGATTTCCAGCACCCGATTTTTTCGCGCCGTGCCTCGCGCGCCGAGATCGACTTCTCGACGACCTCGTTCGTCAAGGAAGTCAGCCGCGCGCGCACGTTCGGGTTCATGCGCGATATCGAAAGGCTACGCGAAGACAATCTCGCGCTCGGCGGCTCGATGGACAACGCGATCGTGCTGGACGACTACCGGGTGTTGAACGAGGACGGCCTGCGATACGAGGATGAGTTCGTCAAGCACAAGATCCTCGACGCAATCGGCGACCTGTACCTGCTCGGCCACAGCCTGATCGGCGCGTTCTTCGGCCACAAGTCCGGTCACCAGTTGAACAACCAACTGCTGCGCGCATTGCTGGCGGACAAGTCGGCGTGGGAAGAGGTCACGTTCGAGGACCCGGCGCTGGCGCCGATCTCCTACGCCCATCCCGCCCAGGCTGTTTAAGTGCGTTCGTCCATGAACGCCGCAACATTCGGCGTTCGGGTAACGGGTTGCTCGCGCTTCGAGTGAAGACCAGAACGGGCATCCCTGCCCTGACTTTCCGAGAAAGCTTGCAATCATCCGTGATTGCGGCTTCGCCGCGGCCAGCGGCTGCGATCCGTGCGATTTTGGTCGTGCGGGTCCGGAACGGCCATCCATGGCCTGACTTTCCACAAAAGCCGCTTCGATCAGACATTACAGCGGCCATGCGCGCGAGCTATCGCTTTTCGCAGGAGGCACGCCGCGGTAACGCGATCCGGGTCGGCCACTCCTCTAACTGTGCACAGCGCCGCCCCGTCGCAGCGACGTAGGAGCGCGCCATGCGCGCGAACATTAACGGAGCGCCCCCGGTCGCCTGCAAGCAGGCTTCTGCCAAGCGCGGTAACCGCCCGCGCATGTCACAATTTGTGACATTGTGCTGATTTTGATCCGCACCGGCACCGTCGGCTGTGCTATAAAACCCGCTTCCGCCGGCGAGTGAAGGGGCGGAGCCGGCCTTCGCGTGCTACCTGGCCTTTGGATTTTCCGCACGTGCGGCGAGTTCGAGGAAGCATGCGCGCAATTCCGGGTCGGCGATGGCCGAGGCCGCGTTGCGGATGGTTTGCGCGCCGCGGGACGACATCGGCCGCGCGGTGGCGGAGTCACCGGAAGGCGCCAGGCATGGCGCCACCTTGGCCGTGACGGAGCTCGCGGCCAGTCCCAGGGAGTGTACGGCGGCAAGGATATGCGCCTGGTCCATGCGTACGCGCGTGGCCCAGGCGGGCGACTCGACCAGCAGCAGCAGCCGGTCGTTGCGCAGGCCGGCAAACCCGACATGCCCGCGGAGCGGCGTCGGCAGGCACGGAACAATCCGTTGGCTCATGAGGTCAACATCGCGTGCACGGGCCGCCAGATCGGCGACCGGGCCACATTGCGAAAGAGGCGTCGGGCCGTGGGTGTCACGCGTTGGCAGCGGCTTGGCAGGAGACACGAGTATGAAAATCGAAGCGGTTGTCGAGACATGGGCATGATACTGGTGGCCCGCTCGCGGCGATCCGAGTGGTGCGGAAGGTTGCTGGAAGATCGCAGGCGAGCCAACCGCAGATTGTTCCGGAGAATGTCGGCGGGCATCGCAACCTGCATTCTGGCGAGCGCCGCGCTCGCAGTATGGATGGCCAGCCCCAGCAGCCGGACGCTGGAGAAAATCGACGCCATGCACCAGCAGATCGCCGCTCAGAAGACGGAATTGCGGCAGGTGCGCGAGGACGCACAACGCGACCTCAGCCGGATGGCGATGCGCCTCGGGGAGCTGCAGGCCGACTCGGCACGACTGGATGCGCTGGGGCAGCGCCTGGTGGTTGCCGGCAAGCTCGATCCCGCGGAATTCAATTTCAATGAGGCACCGGGCATCGGCGGTCCGGAAGCGAACGTGCCGCCGCAGCGGTCGCTGCCGTACGACCTTTCGGTAAGCATGGAACGGCTCGGACAGCGTTTCGATGCCCAGCAGACCCAGCTCGGCGTGCTGCAATCGCTGCTCACCGACCGACAGGTCACGGCCGACCTGATCCCCACCGGCATGCCGGTCAAGAATGGCTTCATCACCTCGCCGTTCGGCGAGCGCATCGACCCGTTCACCGGCCACGAAAGCTTCCATCCCGGACTCGACATCGGCGTGGCCTTTGGTTCGCAGGTGCACGCGGTGGCGGACGGCGTGGTCACCTACGCGGGCGTACGTCCCGGCTACGGCGAGGTGGTCGAGATCGACCATGGCGATGGCTACATGACCCGCTACGCCCACAACAGCAAGCTGCTGGCGCACGTGGGCGAGCATGTGCACGCGGGCGAGGCGATCTCGGACGCTGGTTCCAGCGGCCGTTCCACCGGACCGCACGTGCATTTCGAGGTCTGGCATGACGGCAAGCTGGTGAATCCGATCGCTTACGTGAGGCGGTGAGCGACCCTGAAGAACCTGGGGATTAGGGCTGGGATTGCCCACCGCTCAATTGGTGCCGCGGACGGCGTCCGTCCCACCTGTACTAACCCCGTCATTCCGGACGAGTCCGCGTAGCGGGCGAGATCCGGAATCCATGTTTTGTTTTTTCCCAAGCATGGATTCCGGGTTCTCACGCCGGCACGCCGGCGCGAGCCCCGGAATGACGACGGAGAAGATGTTCTGGCGGGCCCGCATTACGGCGCATCCAGCTTGAAATCCGCCGATTCCGCCGCCATCCCTAGGCGCGGGCTGCGTGTGCTTTTATCATGTCCGATTGACCTGTCGCCGCAGCCGAACCACGAATCCAGACCGATGCCAAATATCCTGACGAGTGTCTTCGGCAGCCGCAATGAACGCGTGCTGCGCCAAATGTCGAAGGTGGTGGCGCGCATCAATGCGCTCGAATCCGAGACCCAGAGCCTCGACGACGCGGCGCTGCGCGGCAGGACCGCCGAATTCAGGCAGCGGATCGCCAATGGCGAGAGCCTGGACAAGATCCTTCCGGAAGCCTTCGCGGTCGTGCGCGAAGCCAGCCGCCGCGTGATCGGCATGCGCCATTACGACGTCCAGTTGATCGGCGGCATGGTGCTGCACCAAGGCAAGATCGCAGAGATGCGTACCGGCGAGGGCAAGACCCTCGTCGCGACGTTGCCGGTGTACCTGAACGCGCTGGAAGGCAAGGGAGTGCACCTGGTCACTGTCAACGATTACCTGGCCAGGCGCGATGCGGCGTGGATGGGCAAGGTCTACAACTTCCTCGACATGACGGTCGGGGTCGTATGGCCCGGCATGGAAATGTCCGACAAGGCCGAAGCGTACGGAGCCGACATCACCTACGGCACCAACAACGAATTCGGCTTCGATTACCTGCGCGACAACATGGCGGTCGCCAAGGAACAGCGCTACCAGCGCGGCCTGCACTATGCGATCGTGGACGAAGTTGATTCGATCCTGATTGACGAGGCGCGCACGCCGTTGATCATTTCGGGGCCGGCCGAGGATTCGCCGGAGCTGTACGTGCGGGTCAACCGCATCGTTCCCCACCTCACCCGCCAGGAAAAGGAGCCGCTGCCTGGCGAGCCGCCGGAGCCCGGCGACTACTTCGTCGACGAGAAGCAGAAGCAGGTGCACCTGTCCGAGGAGGGCATGGAGCACGCCGAGCAGCTGTTGCGCCAGAACGGCATCCTGGACGATGACTCGAGCCTCTACGACGCGCGGAACCTCGCGGTTGTGCATCATTTGAACCAGGGGCTGCGCGCGCACGCGTTGTACCAGCGCGACGTCGATTACATCGTGCGTGACGGCGAGATCATCATCGTCGACGAGTTCACCGGCCGCACGCTGCAAGGCCGGCGCTGGTCCGAAGGTCTGCACCAGGCCGTCGAGGCCAAGGAAGGCGTGCCGATCCAGCGCGAAAACCAGACGATGGCCACCATCACCTTCCAGAACCTGTTCCGCATGTACGACAAGCTGTCGGGCATGACCGGTACGGCCGACACGGAAGCCTTCGAGTTCCAGTCGATCTACAACCTGGACGTGGTGGTGATCCCGACCAACATGCCGATGGTCCGCAAGGACAACGCGGACCTCGTGTTCCTCCAGCCGGAGGCCAAGTTCAACGCGGTGCTGGACGACATCCGTGATTGCCGCGAGCGTGGCCAGCCGGTGCTGGTCGGCACGGCATCCATTGAGGTGTCGGAACTGGTCGATGGCTTGCTGAAAAAGGGCGGCGTTCCACACGAGGTGCTGAACGCCAAGCAGCACGAGCGCGAGGCCAAGATCATCGAGCAGGCCGGCGCTCCAGGTGCGGTGACCATCGCGACCAACATGGCCGGACGCGGCACCGACATCGTGTTGGGCGGCAGCCTCGATGCGTTGCTGGCGGAACTGCCGCCGGATGCCACCGACGCCGACCGCGAACGCATCAAGGCCGAGTGGAAGCAGCGCCACGAGCAGGTGGTCACGGCCGGCGGCCTGCACATCATCGGCACCGAGCGCCACGAATCGCGGCGTGTCGACAACCAGTTGCGCGGCCATTCCGGGCGCCAGGGTGACCCAGGGTCCTCGCGCTTCTACCTGTCGCTGCAGGACAACCTGATGCGCATCTTCGGCGGCGCCGGGCTGGTGCGCTGGATGCAGCGATTCGGCATGAAGGAAGACGACGCGCTGGAGGACAGGCTGGTCAGCCGCCAGATCGAGAAGGCCCAGCGCAAGGTCGAGGCGCACAATTTCGATATCCGCAAGCAGTTGCTGGAGTTCGACGACACCGCCAACGACCAGCGCAAGGTGATCTACGAGCAGCGCAGGGAACTGCTGGAGTCCGACGACGTCGCCGAGACGGTCTCCGACATCCGCCGCGACGTGTTCGAATCGCTGGCCAGCCGGTATGTGCCGCCCGAGAGCATCGACGACCAGTGGGACATGCCCGGGCTGCAGTCGGCGCTGGAATCCGAGTTCGGCATGAAGCTGGACCTGAAACAGTGGCTGGAAACCGACCAGGACGCCGATGCGGCGTCCATCCACCAGCATGTGATGGAAGCGGCCGACACCATGTTCGCGGCCAAGGAACAACAGGTCGGCCCCGAGGTGATGCGCGCGCTCGAGAAGCACGTGATGCTGACCGTGGTCGACGGCGCGTGGAAGGACCACCTCGCCAGCATGGATTACCTGCGCCAAGGCATTTACCTGCGTTCCTACGCGCAGGTCGACCCGAAGAAGGAATACAAGCGCGAGGCGTTCCGGCTGTTCGAAGACATGCTCGAACGCATCAAGACCGAGCTCACCCAGACGCTGGCACGCGTGCGCATCCGCAGCGAAGAGGAAGTCGCCGCGCTCGAGGCCGAGCAGCGCCGCGCGGCGGAAGCCCGAGCGATGGAATTCCAGCACGCGCAATCCACTGGCTACGACGCTCCACCGCAGCCAGGCGGTGACGCCGATCAGGCGGGTGCGGCCGGCGCGGTCGCCACCGCCGCCGCGCCAGTGGTGCTCTCAGGCCCCAAGATCGGCCGCTATGATCCGTGCCCCTGCGGATCGGGCAAGAAGTACAAGGACTTCCACGGCGCGCTCACGTAATTCCCCGCTCCCTTCGGGGG
>JBOHYO010000370.1:0-7954 GCA_050737935.1 Rhodanobacteraceae bacterium | reverse complement strand
CGAACGGGTTCGCACGCCTCGCTTCATTATCAAAGGTGTACATTTGAATGCATGCGCAAACCTGACGACATGACGCTCGACGGACGCGCGCGCCGCGGCGGCGGGGAGGCTTCCCGCCCGCAGCTTCCGGGCGTGAAGCTGCTGCCGCGGCCCGCGCGCCGACACCTGCGGCGGCAGGTGCTGGCGGTGCTGAGCCGGGATGCGCCGGCGCCGGATTACGACGCGCCACTGGGCGATCCCGGACTGTTCGGACCGGACAGCGTGACCTGGAAGATCCACGCGGATTTTCCCTCGATGATGGCCGGCGGCCTGGCTTCCCTGATGCTGCAGGCGCTGCACCCGCTGGCGCTTGCAGGCGTGTGGGACCATTCCGCCTTCCGCACCGACACGCTGGGCCGCCTGCGCAACACCACTGCGTTCGTGGGTCGCAGCACGTACGCGCCGCGGGTACCGGCCGAGGCGGCGATCGAACGCGTGCGCATGATTCATCGCAGCGTCCACGGCACCGCGCCCGACGGTCGCGCGTACAGCGCGGATGATCCGCACCTGCTCACGTGGGTGCATTGCGCCGGGTGCTGGTGCTTCCTGCGCGCGTACGAGACGTATTGCCGGGTGCGGATTCCGGTGGCGATGCAGGATCGTTATCTGGTGGAGATGGTGCGGATCGCCGAGTCGCTCGGCGCGCGGGATGTCCCACGATCGGCTGCCGAACTCGATGCCTTTTTCGCGGAGGTTCGGCCGGAGCTGGTGTTCGATGTACGCGCACGCGAAACGCTGCGGGTCCTCGGCTCGATCCGCTTGCCGATTCCGTTCTCGGGTTTCAGCCGCGACCTGTTCATGGGCGCCGCGGCCGCGCTGCTGCCGGCGTGGGCGCTCGACTTGATGGATCGCTCGAGCGTTCGGCGATGGCGCGATCGTGGCGCTTCGCGCGCGCTGCAGTTGATCGCCCCCAGCGTGCGCGATGCAATGGCCGATGGTGGACTCGCCTGGCGCGCTTGCCGGCGCACCGGTGCCGATTATTCGAGCTTGTACCGCTGGGATATTGCCTGACGCGTTCGCGGTTCGCGAGCCACTTGGTGGCTGCGGCTAATCCCGCTCGCGCAGCCACGCGCGTGCGGCATCGCCGTCCATGGGTCTCGCAAAGAAGTAGCCCTGTGCCTGATCGCATTCGAGCTTCGCCAGCGCCTGCGCCTGGGCTTCGCTTTCAACGCCTTCGGCCACGGTGGTGAGCTGCAGTTCCTTGCCGAGCCTGACCGTGGTGGCGACGATCTTGCGCGCCTCCTCGGAAGAAAGCATGTCCCGGACGAAGGACCGGTCGATCTTGATTTCGGAAAACGGCAACTGCGCCAGTTGCACCAGCGACGAATAGCCGGTGCCGAAATCGTCGATGCTGAGCTGGAATCCCTTCAGCCGGACGCGGGTGAGGATGTCGAGCGACTCGGCGGTGCGCCGCGGGGCCGTGGTCTCGGTCAGCTCCAGGATGATCCGGGCAGGGTCGACCCTGAACCGCGTACATCGCTCATGCAGCAGGTCGGTGAAGCCAACATCGGTAAGGCTGCCGCCGGAGATATTGATCGCCAGTTGCTGCGCGCTGCCATTTGCGGTTCCGGCGAACCACGCCAGGCCCGCTTCGATGACGCGGAGGGTCAGCAGGTCCATGTTGCCGGACTGCTCGATCAACGGCAGGAACCGATCGGGTGGCAGCAGTCCGAATTTCGGGTGCTGCCAGCGCACCAAGGCCTCCACGCCGGCGGGACGACCGCTGGCCAGATGGACCTTCGGTTGGTAGTGCAGCACGAACTGGCCGTCGTGCAAGGCCGCCCCGATGTCGTGCAGCAAGGCTTCGCGATCAGCGGCCTCGAGCGGCTCGGGATGCGTTCGATCATGCGCATCCGCATCGAGCAGCGTTCGCAGTTCCGCCGGCTTGAACGGCTTGGGCAGGATTCCGGTGATGCCCAAGCCGCGCTCGAGGCCGACCCGCTGCGCCGATTCCAGCACCTTGCTTCCCATGCCGCTCATCATGATGATGTTGGCGCCGCATTCGTTCGCCGCGAGATTTCGCAGCACCTCCACGCCGTCCATGTCGGGCATCAGCAGGTCGATGATGATGTGACTGGGCTCGAAGCTTGCGACATCATCGAAGAAGGCCTCGGTCGATTCCGACATCCGCACGGTGAAGCCATGCCGTTCGGCGCAAAAGGCCACGGTCTGCGCCACCGCCGGTTCGTCATCGAGGATCAGCAGTCGTCGCGGTCGTTCTGCTTCCATCAGTTGCCACCGTCCTTTGATCGGTTCTCGTCCAGTACCGCACGCAACTTGGCCGCAAGCTCAGGCTTGCGGTACGGCTTGTGCAGCAGGTTGACGCCGGGATCCACGCGGCCGTGGTGGACGATCGCATTCTCGGTGTAGCCGGAGGTGTAGAGCACGGGCAGACCGGGGCGCAGCTCGTGCGCTGCTTCGGCCAGTTTGGGGCCGGTCATGCCGCCGGGCATGATCACATCGGTGAACAGAAGGTCGCAGGGGACGTCCTTGCGCAGCAGTTCCATCGCCTCCGGCCCGTTGCTTGCCGCGACCACGCCATAGCCGAGACTCGAGAGCAACTGCATGGCGTGCGCGCGCACCAGATCGTCGTCCTCCACCAGCAGGATGCGTTCGCCGCGACCCGCGACGTTCCCGGATTCGACCAGCTTGACCGGTTCGTCGCGGCCTTTGGCCTGGCGCAGGTACAGCGCGACCACCGTGCCGTGACCGAGTTCGGAATAGATCGCCACGTGCCCGCCGGATTGCTTGACGAAGCCATACACCATGCTCAGGCCCAGGCCGGTACCCTGGCCCCGAGCCTTGGTGGTGAAAAACGGTTCGAACGCGCGCGCCGCGTCTTCGGCGCTCATGCCGGTGCCGGTGTCGGAGATCGAAATCCGCACGTAGTCTCCGGGCGCGACGTCCACGCGCTGCCCGGTGTAGTTCTCGTCCAGGATCACGTTCTCGCTTTCGATCATCAGCTTGCCGCCGCCGGGCATGGCGTCGCGCGCGTTGATGCACAGGTTCAGCAGCGCCGACTCGAATTGGGTCGGGTCCACCGACACCTTGGCGACATCGGCCGCGTGCTCCACCGCAAGCTCGACGTTCTCGCCAAGGGTACGTCGCAACAGGTTGCGCATGCCGTCGACCAGTTGGTCGGGTCGAACGGTGCGCGGTTCCAGTGCCTGCCGGCGCGCGAAGGCGAGAAGATGGCGGGTCAGCTCCGCGCCGCGCTCGCCGGCGGTGCGGATCATGTCCACGAGCGGAAGCACGTCCGGGCGGTCAGGGAGATCCTCGGCCAGCGTGTCGGCATTGCCGACGATCACCGTCAGCAGGTTGTTGAAGTCGTGGGCGATGCCGCCTGTGAGTTGCCCGATCGCTTCGAGTTTCTGGGACTGCGCCAGGCGGCGCTCCAGGTCCACGCGCTCGCTGACGTTGGTATGGATCTTCAGGACGCCGACCGGGTTGCCGCCCTCGTCGCGCAGCAGCGTCCAGTGTCCATCGACGATGATGGGTTTCCCGCCCGCCGCAGTTTGCTGCAAGCGGCCAGACCATTCCCCCTTCTCGAATACCTGTGCATCCGCTTCCTCGAAGGCCGCCGGATCGTCGTGACCGACGATTTCCTCCACTTGCTTCCCGATCGCCTGCTCGCGCGGGATGCCGTAGATGGTTTCGGCGGCCTTGTTCCAGTAGCGGATGCGGTGATCGAGGCCGCGCACCAGGATCGCGTCCTTGGCGCGATCGAGCAGCATCGCGTGTTCGCGCAGCGCGTCCTCGCGTCGCTTGCGATCCGAGAGATCGGTGATCGCGCCGAGAATGCGGACCGCGCGTCCGTCAGAATCGCGGATCACGAATCCGCGCTCGTAGACGAACGCATAGGTGCCGTCGTGTCGCAGGAACCGGTACTCGCAGGTCCATTGTTGCGCATCGCTGCCGATGACCTCGTCCATGCGGCGGACAATCTGCTCGCGATCGTCGGGGTGGATGCGTTCGCGGGCCCATTCGACGCTCGGCACCACGTCCCCGCCGAACAGCCGCTGCAACCCTTCGTTCCACCAGATGGTGTTGTCGGCGATGTTGCGGTCCCATAGCGCGTCCTCGGTGGCGCGCGTCACGTAAGCGAAACGTTCGTGGCTCAGGCGCAAGGCTGCCTCGATCCGGACCCGCTCGGTCACGTCGCTTGCGAGCACCAGCCGTGCGCCTGTGCCGCGAAAGACGATATCGTCGGAGGAAACCTCGACATTGATGATGGTGCCGTCCTTCTTCAGGTGCCGCCAGGATCCGAATTCGCGGTGGCCCGAGGGACCGGTGGAACGCACCTCGGACAGGTGCGCTCGATCTTCCGGTGGCCGTATGTCGGCGATCGTCATGGCGAGGAATTCCTCCTCGCTGTAGCCGTACTGCTTGCATGCCTGCGCGTTCACAGCGAGGAAACGGCCGCTCGCAATCTCGAAAACCCACATGGGCAGCGGGTTGGCGACGAACAGCATCTCGTAGAATTCGCTGCTGCCTGCCCGTGCTTTGTCTTCAGTGACCATGTTCTCCCCTTGATGGACAGGCTTGCTGCGCCGCCTCTGCCGGGCACACCTTGGGTAAGGTATATACCCCAGCTCGGCGTGCAATGCCATGAACCAGTGCCGGGAAACAGGAGACGGACGGCATCAAGCACGAGGGCGGGCGAAATGAACTTCCCGCCGCGCAGGGGCGGGACGCGCTACGCTGCGGCGTTCTCGATTGTCGCGAGTATTCCTGCGCAGCGCCGAGCGCGCTGGTCCGACGCCGGCTCGTCGTCGCTGTTCCTGCGCGCGAACAGCTCGAGCAGATGGCGGGCTACACCGCCTTCGTGATGGCGCATCCGCGCACTGCAGGCTGCCCGGGATCGGTTGATGCGAGCGCCATATCGAGCTTCCCGGCCCCTTCAGCGCTGCACCACTTGTTGCTGCACCGGCGCTCCCGAACCGATATATTTTTCGAGGAACGCCTGCATCCGGGTCAGGAACGCGGCGCGGTCGGCTTGGGTGTAGAAGCCGTGGCCTTCCTTGGGTACCGCCATCCATTCGTAGGTCTTGTGGGCGGCATCCAGCGCATCGCGCATGGCTTCGGCCTGGGCGAAGGGCGCGCGCTTGTCTTCCTTGCCGTGTGCAAGGAACACCGGAACGTCGATCTTGTCTGCGAGTTTGTCCGGCGAGTTGGCGTCGAGATCGACGTCGCTCGTGCCGATCACGGTGTTCAGATAGCTGCGGCCGGTTTTGCTGGACCGGATGTCACCCTTCTCGTACATCATTTTCAGATCGTAGATGCCTGCATAGCCGATCGCGCATTTGAACAGGTGCGGCGCGCGGATCACGGACATCATCGCCGAATATCCGCCGAAGCTTCCGCCGTACACGCAGATGCGGCCGGAATCGGCGTAATGCTGGCTGATGGCCCACTTCACGCCGTCGATCAAGTCCTGCTGGATTCGGGTACCCCATTTGAGGTAGCCCGAATGCGTGAAAGCGGGGCCGCGGCCGTCGGAACCCCGATAGTTCACTTGCAGGACAAGGTAACCGCGATTGGCAAGAAACTGCGCGTCGTCATCGTAGAACCAACTGTCGCGCACGCCGTACGGGCCGCCATGGGGGACGAGCACCATCGGCAAGTCGGCCAACTTGCGATGCGGCGGTATCGTGAGGAATCCTTCCAGTTCCACACCATCGCTGGCCGTGAAGCGGATCGGACGGCGTTCGGCCATGTTGGCCGGCTTGATCCACGATTCGACTTCAAGCAGTTTGGTTGCTTTGCGCGTCGGGACGTCGAGCAGGTAATACGAGCCCGGGTCGCGATCGCTGGAAACGAAGAACAGCAGCTTGCTGCCGTCTTCGCTGAAGTCGATGAAATCGACGAATTCGCCCGGAAAGCTTTTCCCCAGCGCCTGGTACAGCTTGGCCGCGGACAGGGCAGCGTCGAAGAAGATGGGCTTGGGAATACCGCTTTGCGTGATGGCTGCGAACGGCTGACGTGGCGGCGCCGTCCATTGCAGGTCGTCGATGTTCGAGAGGCTGTTTTGGGCGAGGACCCGGCGATCACTGCCGTTCTGGTTTTCCTCGACCAGGTCCAGTGGGCCGCCGTCCTTGCTCCACCACGCATAGATGTCGTTGCCATCGGGTGTGTAGGCGAACGGTGCAAACCTTCGGCCCACCTGGTCCGCTTCAAGGGACTTCCAGTCGCCGTCGACGTATCGGTAAACGACGTAGTCGAAATCGGAGTTGTCGCCGAAAGCGAATGCGGGCTTGCCATCGGGATTGATCAGGAAGTCCATGTTGGCGACGCCCAGGTCGGCGACCAGGTTGCGCGTGTCGTGCTGGGCGTTGACGCGGTAGACCATGCTGTGGTCCCTGTCGTCCCACGGTTCAACCCCGAGATAGAAACTGCCATCGACTTTCGGCGGCAGACCGACGATGGAGCCGAAGCCTTCGTCTTCCTCGCCCATGACTGCGTGCCGGCTGATCGGCTTGTAGCCATACAGGTAATGCTGGCGCGTACCGTCGATGTTGGAGGCGATCACTTCGCCGGTCGCCAGCGGCTTGTCCAGCGAACCGAATTCCTTGCCAAGTTCCACGACGAGCCACGTCGGGCTGACCCAGACGGTGTCTACCGGCACCTCGTAGACAGGCAGACGCAGGAGGCTGATCACTTTCATGTCCGACAGGCGGTAGATGGCCAATCCGTGCATGTCGCCGGACGGGCTGTCGGTGCGCACGGCCAGGTATTTGCCATCCGGTGACAGTCGCGGATCGCTGACCAGCGAGCGACTGGCGAAAGCGCTGACGGGAAGGAGGCCGCCGGGTGCTGCTGTATCGGCCGCAGCTTGACCGGGTGCAGTGGTATCGGGCGCTGCTGTCTGGAACGCGGATGCGGCGACGGTATCGAAGGCACAGGCAAGCGCGAACAGCGCCGTTGCGGTTAGCTTGGGAACGGACATTCGATCACCCCCAATCACTCCCCGCGCCGAGCATAGTCCTATTCCGCGTGAGCGGACAAAAACATGCATCGAATGCATTGCCGCCCATCGGTTGGCGCAAGAGCGGTTTGCAGCTTTCCCGCCTGTGGGCACGGCGCAGGCTGGCACGCGATGAACGCTTGCCCGAAGTCCTCGGAAAACCGCAATGCGTCGCGCCCCATCGCGCCGCGACACGAGTTGCGACTGCCCGGCGTGAAGCTGCTGCCGGGTCTGGTACGGCGGCATCTGCGGGGCAGGTGCTGGCGGTATTGGGCCGCGATGCACCGGCGCCGGATTACTACACGCCGCTCGGCGATCCCGGCCTGTTCGGCCCGGACAGCGTCACCTGGAAAATCCACGCGGATTTTCCGAGCATGATGGCGCCTTGCCTGGCGTGCCTGCCGGTGCACCGGCGCGGATTACGCGGCGTTGTCCCGGTGGGACGCGTCGTAGCGCGCTGCCCGTCCCTTTTTTATTCTGGACAAGTCCGCGGAGTGCGCGAGAAGTGTCATCGGCCGGTTGTCGCCGCCGCGTCCCTGCGGGTCTTGAGCAGGCTGGCGACGGTGGTGACCGCGAGGATTGAGAGGATGATGACCAGCGACAGCCACGTGGGAATGGCCGGAATCAGCTGGATCGGTTCGCCGCCATTGAGAAACGAAAGGTTGTTGCCGTGCATCGCTTCGATGACGAGCTTCACGCCGATGAACCCGAGCACCACGGCCAGCCCGAGGCTCAGGTAGACAAGCTTCTTGAGAAGCCCGCCGATCAGGAAGTACAACTCGATCAGGCCGAGCAGGGCAAACGCATTGGTGGTGAACACGATGTAGGGCTCGTTGGTGAGGCCGTAGATCGCGGGGATCGAATCCAGCGCGAACAGGATGTCGGTCATGCCGATGGCCAGCATGACCATCATCATCGGCGTCATGTAGCGCTTGCCGTTGATGACTGTGG
>JBOHYO010000369.1:0-1870 GCA_050737935.1 Rhodanobacteraceae bacterium | reverse complement strand
GACGGACCAGCGTTGCGAACGCGCATCGGCTTCGATCGAAACGATGCTGCCGACTCCATCGACGTGCCCCGAGACCAGGTGCCCGCCCAGCCGGTCGGAAAGCCTGAGCGCCGGTTCAAGATTTACGCGATCACCTGGTCGAAGATCGCCCAGCGTGGTCAGCGACAGGGTTTCGTTCGACACATCGAACGCGAGCGTGCCATCGTCGATCGCGGACACCGTCAGGCAGCATCCCGACACGTTGACGCTGTCGCCCGGCGGCGGCTTCGGGCCGTCCAAGTCCGTCGCCTGGATCGCGAGCCGCAAGTCCCCGCCGCGCCTTTCCATGCTCGCGACCGTGCCGGTAGCCTGCACGATGCCGGTGAACATCAGCGCGGCTTCCGGCGGAAGGCAAACCGGGAACGGGAATCGGGAAGCTCCATGAACGTTCTCCGCAAAAAGTGGCAGCGAGAACGCTCCAAGGCATCAGGCCGGCGCGCCACGAACGCACGCCGGACCGTCTTCGCTTTATCCGGACTCTCCGGCGGCAACCCTCTGCCGCCGACCGTCGGCTCCGGCATTCGACCGGATCTGCTGACCTCGCGACTGCATCGCGAGCGCTCGCGGGCTCACCCTTTGGGGGTCTACCGCCGGTGGGGAATTTCGCCCCGCCCTGAAGACGTCGTAGCCGGAATATCCGGCGCGCCAAGTTTACACCGCCGCAGGCGGCTGGTGGGTATCGCCTTCGCCGCCACGATCCGGCCGCAGGAGCAACCGCAAGTCCGCGCCGAGCCTGCGTTGCCCGGTCGTGCGCAGTTGCCAGCGCGAAGCCATCGTGGCCAATGCCGGCAGCGCGAACAGCGGACGCGCGCTGTCGCCCAGCAGCACCGGCGCGACGTACAGCAGCAACTCATCGGCCAGATCCTGTTGCAACAACGCGCCGCACAGCGCCGGGCCTGCCTCGACCTGCAATTCGTTGATGTTGCGCGCAGCCAGCAGGCGCATCGTGGCATCGAGATCCAGCCTGCCGCTGCCCGCGATCGGCACGGCCGCGAGTTCCGTTTGCGCGTAACGATCGTCCGGAGGCTGCGCATCCGGCAGGTGCAGCACCAGTGTCGGGACGCTGCCATCCAGCAGGTGCGCGCCGCGCCGCAAGGCGTCGAGCCGCGCATCCAGCACCACCCGCAACGGTGGAACAAAGCCCTCTCCCCCATCTGCCTTTGATGGGGAGAGGCGGCCGCGGGCCGAGCGCGTGGCGCTGGTGAGGGGGTTGTGCTGCGCGCTTACCCGAGCATCCCCAGCCTCCAAAACATTCTGGGCACCGCCAGAGTGCCGGGAATTTTTCAGACCTTTCGTGCCAGACAGTTTTGCCCCCTCACCCCAACCCTCTCCCCCGACGATGAAACCGTCGGGGGAGAGGGAGCGAAGCCGCACCGTCAGCCGCGGATCGTCCACCCGCGCGGTGCCGGCGCCCGTCAGGATTGCCGAACTGCGCGCGCGCCAGCGCTGCACGTCTGCGCGCGCGGCTTCGCCGGTGATCCATTTCGAGTCGCCATTGCCGAGCGCGGTACGGCCATCCAGGCTCATCGCCAGCTTCACGCGCACCCAGGGGCGGCCGCGTTCGAAGCGCGCGAAGAACCCGCGATTCAGCTCGCGCGCGGCATCGCGCATCAAGCCGCAATCGACAGCAATGCCGGCGTCGCGAAGGCGTCGGATTCCCGCGCCGGCGACTTCCGGATTGGGGTCCCCGGACGCAAACACCACGCGCGCAACGCCGGCTTCGATCAGCGCATCCGCGCACGGCGGCGTGCGGCCGTGGTGCGAACAGGGCTCCAGCGTCACGCAGGCGGTCGCGCCGCGCGCGCGTGCGCCGGCCGCGCGCAGCGCGAGC
>JBOHYO010000368.1:0-4181 GCA_050737935.1 Rhodanobacteraceae bacterium | reverse complement strand
GTTCGGCACCGTGTGGGGCATCATGATCGCGTTTCAGGGCTTGGGCACGATGAAGCAGGCCACCATTGCCACCGTGGCGCCGGGCATTTCCGAGGCGCTGGTGGCCACCGCGATGGGTCTGGTCGCGGCGATTCCCGCGGTGTGGGCGTACAACCGTTATTCGACCCGCCTGGATCGCCTGACATTGCGCTACGAAACCTTCCAGGAAGAATTCTCCTCGGTGCTGCATCGCCAGATGCAGAGCGATGCCCCCGCGGCGCCGGGGCACGCGGAAGCGCCGGTGCGCTAGGGAGGGCCACGTCATGGCATTGCCACATCGAGGTCACCGCCGCCGCCGCAGGATGGCGGAAATCAACATCGTCCCCTACATCGACGTGATGCTGGTGCTGTTGATCATCTTCATGGTGACCGCGCCGATGTTGAACCTGGGTGCCGACATCCAGTTGCCGCAGTCGGCGGCCAAGGCGTTGCAGGATGAAAAGCAGCCGGTAGTGGTGTCGGTCGACGAGCAGGGCGAGGTGTTCCTCACCCTCGGCAAGAGTCCGCGCGAAAAGGTCGACGACGAGACCCTCGTCAAGGATGTTTCGGCGTTCGTGAAGCAGGATCCCAAGGTGTCGGTGTTGCTCGGCGGCGACAAGCGCGTCGACTACGGCCGCGTCAACCAGGTGCTCGGCTTGCTGCAGCAGGCCGGCGTTGTCAAGGTCGGGCTGATGAGCCAGCCGGAGACCGCACTCGTGCCCTCGGACCATGGAAAACGCTGACGCCACCCCGCGCGCGGTCGTCTATTCCGCGCTGCTGCACCTTGGCATCGTCGGCTTCCTGGCCTTGGCGATGCTCAACTGCACCAATTGGGAAAGCGTCGCCGACTTCCTGCGGCTGCCCGAGGCGATGCGGCCGGTGACGTGCACACACGTGGTGCGCCTGGAGGGTCCGGTGATCGAGGCCACGCTGGTGGGACCGGTCGGCGCGCCACCGCCGCCCGCCGCCAAGCACGCGCAGAAGGCGTCGCCGAAGCACGAGGAGAAAGCCGAGCCGAAGCCGAAACCGCCGCCGCCGGCGAACGTGCGGGTGCTGCCCAAGCCGGTGCCGCAGCCGAAGTTGAAGGATGAGGAAAAGATCGCCCAGGTCGCCGAACAAAAAGCCGAGCAGGAGAAAAAGGCGCAGGAAGAACAGCGCAAGCAGCGGATGGCCGAATTGACACAGCAGAAGGAGGCCCAGCGGATCCTGAAGGAGCTCGCCAAGGCCAAGGCCGAAAGCCAGGCCCAACAGCGGCGGGTCAACCTGGAACAGCAGAGGGCCCAGCAACTGGCGGATCTGCGCAAGTCCAAAGAAAGCGAGAACACCGAAAACGTGCCGGCGGCCAAGCAGGCCATGACGGGGCAAGCGGGCACGGACACGGATGCGTACAGCGCAGCGTTGCAGAACACGATTCAACCGAACTGGTTACGGCCCGACAACATTCCGGTCGGCGCGATCTGCCCGGTGGAAATCATCCAGATACCGGGGGGTCAGGTTATCTCTGCCACAGTACTGCCCAGTTGCCCATTCAATGACGTGGGCCGTCATTCGGTGCAAGCGGCAGTGCTGCGCTCCTCGCCGCTGCCCTACAAGGGGTTTGAAAAGGAATTCAAACGCGACATCATCTTCAATTTCACAGTGACCTCGTCACAATGAGGAAGCGTCGAACCATGCGAACTGCCAAACTCCTGATCGCCATGGGCCTAGCCCTTTTTGCCGCGCTGCTTGCGACGCAGGCCGGGGCGCAGGGCCTGACCGTCCAGATCGTCAACGGCGTGCCCTCGGCGATTCCGGTCGCGGTGGTGCCGTTCGGGCAGCAGGGTTCGGGACCGGCTTCGCCGGTCGACATCGCCCAGATCGTCAGCATGGATCTGAATCGTTGCGGCAAGTTCCGCACGTTGCCCACCGGAGAAGTCGTCGAGTCGCCGACGACCGGCTCGCAGATCAAGTTCGCGACCTGGCAGCAGTTGAAGCAGGACTACATCGTGGTCGGCCGCACCGCCTACGACGGCGGCGTGCTCAAGGCCGAGTTCGAGCTGTGGGATGTCAACAAGCAGCAGCAGCTCCTGGGATTGTCGATCACGGGGCAGGGCAGTGACCTGCGCCGGGTCGCGCACCAGATCGCCGACCAGATCTACCAGAAGATCATCGGGGTGCGCGGCGCGTTCGACACCCGGATCGCATACGTGACCATGGTCGGCCTGGGCAAGAACGCGCAGTACACGCTGGTGGTCGCCGACTCCGACGGCTACAACCCGCAGACCGTGGTGCACTCGCACGAGGCGATGTTGTCGCCCACGTGGTCACCGGATGGCAATGAGTTGGCCTACGTCTCGTTCGAAAGCGGCGATTCGGCGATTTACATTCAGAACGTCGCCACCGGTGCGCGGCGGGTGGTTTCGGCGCGGCCCGGCATCAATGGCGCGCCGCGTTTCTCGCCGGATGGCAAAAAGCTGGCGGTGAGCCTGTCGTTCCAGGGAAACCCGGAAATCTACATCCTCGATCTCGGTACCGGCGCCCTGACCCGGCTGACCCACAATCTCGCGATCGACACCGAGCCGTCATGGACGGCCGACGGCCAGAACATCGTCTTCACGTCCGATCGTTCCGGCAAGCCGCAGCTATACCAGATCCCGGCCGGCGGCGGCTCGCCGCAGCGGATCAGTTTCCAGGGGCAATGGAACGGCGATGTCGCCATCAGCTACGACGGCAAGAAACTCGCGATGGTGCAGGGCAATGGAAACGTGTATCGTATCGCAGTGATGGACCGCGCCCTCGGCGGCCAGGAGACGTTCGTTTCCCCGGGCAATCTCGACGAATCTCCAAGCTGGGCTCCCAACGCCAGCATGCTCCTGTACGCAGCCACCGAAGGCCCGCGCGGCGTCCTGTACGCGGTGTCTGCCGATGGCCGCGTACGCCAGCGGCTGGTGCTGGGGGATGGCGATGTGCGATCGCCCGCTTGGGGCCCGTACAGGAACCCTTGACGCGACCTTGATCGTCGCGGTGTTTCAATTCAGTCGTTGTATCCTCATTCACAATCCACTCATCAAGAAAAAAGGATGGATTCGCCATGAACGCAACCGTTCGCGTCTCCGTGATTGCGCTGTTCTGTCTGGCCGCGGCCGCCTGTGCGAAAAAGCAGGAGGTCAAGCCGCAACCGCCGCCCGAAGCGACGACCACCACCACTGCGCCAACCACCACTGAAGGCGCATTCACCCCCGCCGACCTGCAGTCGAATGCCTGCTTGCGCACCCGGGTGGTCTATTTCGATTTCGACCAGAGCAACATCAAGCCGCAGTTCCAGAACATCATCGCCTGCCACGCCAAGTACCTGCATGATCGCCCGATGGCCAGGATGACCCTGGAAGGCAACACCGATGAGCGCGGCACCCGCGAATACAACCTCGGCCTCGGCGAGCGCCGCGGCAATGCGGTCGAGAGCGCGTTGGAAGCCGCCGGTGCTTCGTCCGACCAGATCAAGGTCGTGAGCTACGGCGAGGAGCGCCCGGTGTGCCGTGAGCACAACGAGGGTTGCTGGCACCAGAACCGCCGCGTCAACATCGTCTACACCACCGAGTAATCGGTGTGACGACCGCTGTACGCATGCGGCGCGCATCGCGCAAGCCTGCACTGATCATGGCCGCTTCGGCGGCCATGATCGTTGCTGCGTCCTGCGGAACGGTGGCATGGGCGCAGGATGCAGGACAGGCGCCTGCGCCCGCGTCGAACAGCCTGGTGCTGTTCAACCAGATCCAGGACCTGCAGGCGCAAATGCGGCAGCAGCAGGGCGAGATCGAGGAACTCCAGCACAAGCTGCAACAAATGCAGCAGACCAGCAAGGATCAGTACGTCGATCTGGATTCACGGATCGGGCGGATGGAGCCTGCGCAGGCCGCCACGGCGGCAAGCGCGCCGCCGGCCGCGGCGGCATCCGCAAATGCGGGGCCGGCCCCTCCGGCGAGCACCGCCGAACCGCTGTCCGCGGCTGACAAGGCCACGGTACAAGCCGACTACGAGGCGGCATTCAAGTCGCTGCGCGACGGGAATTACGTCGAGTCCTCGCGCCGTTTCCGCGCCTTCATCGATCAATACCCGCAGAGCCCGCTGGTCTCCAATGCCTACTACTGGCTCGGCGGTTCGTACTACGTCACCCAGAACTACAA
>JBOHYO010000367.1:0-3133 GCA_050737935.1 Rhodanobacteraceae bacterium | reverse complement strand
GCGGGGAAGCTGGCGGAATTCTTCTGGCCGTCCCCGCACTCGTCGGCGCCGGAGTCGCCGGTCGACACGGTGAAGGTCTGTCCCTGGGCCGCCGCGATCTGGAACAGGGCATTGTTCGCCTGCAGCGAGCCGTCACCACCCTGGTTGGCATCCTGGTAGCGTTCGCACTCGCCGAAAGAGGCATTGACCACCTGCGCCAGCGGCTCGCCGGCGGTCGGCGTCACGATCTCGTTGAGTGAGTTGGTGATGGAACCGTTGTAGCCACCGTACGCGGCGTAGAAGGTCATGCTCTTCACGCCTCCGCTCATCCCGAGGATGTCCTGGCTGTCAATGTCCCACTCGGTCGAGCCCTGGTCGAAACTGTTGCAAGTGGGATCATTGGTGACGGTGCCACCGGCGTCGTAGCCGTTGTAGTCCGTGCAGACCACCGTGACCGTACCCGCGCTCAGGCCGCTGACGGACATGAAGTCGTCGAAATCGTTGACCGTCTCCTGCATACCGCCCCAACCCCATACCGCCACGTCCACGTCGGTCGCCGCAGGCAGGCTCGAGGCATCGTAGATGTCCGCGAACTCCGTCGGAAGGTGGCCGAAGACGCCGGGCTGGGCATGGGCTCTGGGCAACGTGTGCGCCTTGTGGACCGTCTGCAGGCCCAGCACCGCCTGCACACTGCCTTGCAGGGCTGCCGGGATCCGGATCGCCGAACTGTTGGCGAACGCGGTGCGACCGTCACGGGTGTGGACGGAGACAAGGCTGGTCTGGAATGCCGACTGGATCGCCGCCGCGCTGCCGGTGGCATTGACGATCATCCGGTTCGAAGCAATCTTGACGTTGCTGAACCCGGCATGCTTGAGGAAGTTGGCGACCGCTTGCGCCTGCGCGCTGGTCGGCAGATGGTTCTGCAATTGCGCGTGGCTCATCGCACGGCCAGGCCCGGCCTTGCTCAGAAACGACTTCAATTGGCCATCATTGCGCAGTTTCAGGGCCACGGAAATGTTGATGGATTTGTTCAGCGGAACGGCGCTCCGCACGGTGTCGCCGCGGCCGAGCTGCGTCGCCTTGGTGAGGACGCTGAAGTTTCCGCCGGCCGGTGCGGCGGCAACTGCCGTGCCCGCGACGCCCAATGCGCCCGCAACGGCAAGTGTAAGGACCCGGCTACGCAAACCTGCACGATTTTTGAACATGAGTTGTTCCTCTCCACGGGGTTCGAAGGGCATCGAAAGATCGATGCGTTCACTGCTACGCCATCAACAAAATCCGTTCAACCGGATCCATGCCTCCCCTGTTTTGCTGCCGCTGTACCTCTCGCTTCGGGATGCGGCGATTTCCTGGCTTTCCATTTGTCTCAGGACGGGGCGGCCACCGGTCCCCTTCCGAGCCGCGGGTACGTCCCTGCACCCGCGACCGCGATATCACCCGGCTACCAACTGAAGCCGGCGCCGACACCTCCCGACGTTTCTCCATTGGCCGAGGACACGCCGACCGATATGCTCGCGTTGTCGTTGGTGAACACATGCTGGAAGCCGATCGAGGCGGCGTTCCTGCTCCCGTACGTGCCGACGCCGACACCGACGCGATTGTGGCCCGACAGGCCCGCGGTGTTGATGGCCATCTGCGTGGACGCCGCAGCCATGGCCCCGAGGGTGTCGATCCGCTTGTCCTGGATCGAAAAGCGCGAGTTCACCTGCTGCTGGTAGGCGCTGAACGAGTCCGTGGTGACATAGCCGGTCAATGCCTGATTGGTGTAGGTATTGGCCTGGGTGACCGCGCGCGCCGTCGTGGTATCGGTATAAACCTGGGCTGACTGCAAGGCTTCCTGCGTCTGCTGATCGGTATAGGAATTGGCCGTGGTGACAGCCTCCTGGGCCGATTCCGGCGCGCTTGCCGGGCTGCCCATGGGCACCGGGAGAGCCGACCCGCCAGCCGCGCCAGCGGTCCCGGCCGCACCTGCAGTGGTTATCGTGGCCCCAGTGGTCGCGGTGCCAACAGCAGTGGCACTCGCCACATCGGCTGCGTCGCCCGTGGCCGCCGTCGCAACTGATGTACCCACGCCTTCAGCGTTGGCCGAAGTCGCGTTCGATGCGATGGCCGAGGCCGGAGCACCTGAGGCCGCAGCGCTGGCCACCGTGCCGTTGGTCGCAGCGACAGAAGCGCCGGTGGCTGCAGCGGTGACTGCGGCGCCGGAAACCTTCGAGTCGCTGGGCGCCTGCGCCGCCATCGCCGAAGCTTGCAGGGTGGCGCCTTGAGCATCCGCGGTAATGGCGTCGGGCTTCGCCGACTTCGCCACGTAGTTGTTCTGCAGGTATCCGAGCGTGACCGCATCGTGCGCATTTAGAGGATCGGCAACGTTGACGATGCGCCGGTAATTACCCGCCGAACCCACGGACACCGTGTTCATGAACTGGGCCAGCGAGCCTGCGCCGATCGCGACGCTGTTGTTGGCGTTCGCTTGAGCAGCCGCCCCAAAGGCCATCGCGCTACTGCCATTGGCAACCGCGTTCGCGCCAAACGCCATGGAGCTGTTGCCGTTGGCGGTGGCACCCGTGCCGAACGCCACCGAACTATTTCCATTGGCAATCGCCGCGTCGCCGATGGCCGATGAACGGTTGCCATTGGCAATCGCAGCGTCGCCGAACGCCGATGAACGGTTGCCATTGGCGATAGCCCCTTCGCCGAGCGCCGACGAGCGGTTGCCGACAGCCGATGCGCCCGCGCCGATCGCGACGCTGGTATCGCCGGACGCATATGCGTTCGGGCCCGCAGCAACCGCTTGGGTGCCGATCGCAACCGCGTCATCGGAACCATCGCCCAAACCATTCGCCTTGAAGTAGTGCGCAGTCTCGGCGCCTGGGCCGCTGCTGATCGCACCGTTCATCTGCTCCAGATTGACCGCGTCGTGATCCTGCGTGGCATCCGCCACGTTGGTGACTTGGCGTTCCGCACCCGGCGCACCCACCGATACGCTGTTCTCGCGATCCACCGTCGCGCCCGCGCCCAGCGCCACGCTGTTGGCGAAGCCCATGGTGTTGGCGCCGCTGCCAATCGCGGTGCTGTAGTCGCCGCTTGCCAGCGCATTGTCACCGATTGCACTCGAACTCGTGCCTTCAGCCGTCGCATAGTGACCAATGGCCGT
>JBOHYO010000366.1:0-3022 GCA_050737935.1 Rhodanobacteraceae bacterium | reverse complement strand
TCGCGACGGCGCGAACCTCGAGCGACCCGACCGCCAGCGCGTCGCCGTCGTCGACTAGGCGGTCGAACTGGCTGCCATCGGCCGCGAACGAACCGCCCAGGCCAAACACGTCCTTGAAATGCGTCTGTACCGCGAGGATGCCGCGGCCGACCGCGATCGGGGCGTGCAGCGCTTCATGCAGGTAGCCCGCCGCGCTCAGGTGGTCGGCGTGGGCATGGGTTTCCAGGATCCATGCGACCGATAGCGCACGATCGCGTACGAACGCCAGCACCTCGTCCGCCGCCGCGGTGGAAGTGCGGGCAGCGGCTGCGTCGTAGTCGAGCACCGGGTCGATGACGGCGGCGGTTTCGCCATCATGGACGACATGGGTCCACGAGCCGGTGTCCTTGTGGAAGAACGATTCGACTTCAGGATGTGGCGCACCGGCTTGTGCCATGGCAAAGCGCCTCCCTGGACGCTCCAGTCACTGCGATGTTCGGAGGATATCGGCGACTTCGTACAGCCGCACCAGCGGCTCCATCTCGAGCAGGTACTTGTCGTCCTCGTCGTAATACACCGCGCGTTCGGGCTTGTCGCCCGCGTAGGCACGCAGCGCCTTCTTCGATTCCCACAGCGACAGCACCTGGAACTCGCACTGCCCGCCCTGCACCCGGCGCAACACCCAGGCGCCACGCTGGCCCGCCTGCTCTGCCAGCTTCGGCAGGGCGGTCTGCTGCAGGTGCTCGAGGTAGGCGTCGGCCTGGGCTTCCGCGGTGATGCCCCGCCAGATGCGCATGATCATGGAACTGCCCTCGAGCCGGTCGTGGATCGGGACCCCGTGCGATGCCGTGCCGCGGGGCCGACGGTTGTCCGACCCGCCAAGCGTAACCCCGCCCGGCGCCACCGGAAAGTGCAATCATCGGTGCCACGCCGCAGACACCGGCGCACTACCATCGCACCAGCGCACCCGGGGACCTTCCGCCGTGGATCAACCCAAACACGCCGACGTCGAGGCAACCGACCAGCTGCCGAAGCACACCACGCCCACCTGGGAGGTGGAGCTGCTGATCTCGGGCGTCGCGGTCTTCGCGATGATGCAGTTGCCGGGCTGGCTGACCGGGCTGGGGCTGTACCTGCGGCCGCGCTTCGATGAAGGCTGGCGCGGGGCATTGTCCATACTGTTTGCGTATCTCGTCAGCGCCGCGGTGATCCTGGCCGCGACTTTTGCGCTACATCTGCTGTTGCGCGCGTACTGGATTGCCCTGGTCGGGATGCATTCGGTCTATCCGGATGGCATCCGCTGGGAGCGACTGCGGATCGGCCCCATCGAGCGCGAGGTGATGCAGCGCCGCGACGGCGACTTTGCCACGATGATCGAGCGCGCCGACAACCGCGCGTCGATCGTGTTCGCGACGGGCGTGGCGCTCGCCGCGATGCTGCTGGCGATCACCGCCGTGTTCGTGATCCTGTTCTCGGCGGCATCGGCGGTTGCGCTGGCATTGCACGCCGCCATCCGCCCGGACCAGATCCTGATCATCTGCATCGTGGTGCTGCTGGCGCCGATGATCCTGCTGCATCTGTTCGACCGCAGATTCGGCGAGCACATCGGCGAAGGCGGCCTCCCGCGGCGATTCGCCGCCGCGATGTTCAACCTGTACGCACGCCTGGGGTTTGCGAATCGCGGTGGCGTGCTGGCGATGCTCTCCAGCCATCATGGTCGCAGGCGCGTGCGACTGCTCGCAGGCGCGGCGATGGTGGCATGCTTTCTGTGCGCCGTGTTCGCCCAGGAAGCGATGCGCCACCCGGAGCTCTTCGGAAATTACGCGGGCTTCCCGCAGCTCGACGGCGCGAATGGCAACGTGATCGATGCGGGGCACTACGACGACCTGCGCAATCCGCTGCGCAGCCGCGTCATGCCGTTCATCCAGGGCGCCGAGATCGACGGCAACTACGTGCGCCTGACGGTGCCCTACCAGCCCGGCGACGACGCGGCCGCAATGCAACGTCACTGCCCGGGAGCGCTGGCCGAAGCGAACGACGACGCACGCGCGGCCGCAATGCTGCGTTGCCTCGCGGCGCTGCATTCCGTGACGCTGGACGGCAAGCCGCTCCCCAACCTCCGCTATGACGCCGGCAGCGACGCGCGCACCGACCGTCCGGCGCTCATTGCGATGATCGATGTGCGCAAGCTGGCGCCGGGCCGCCATGAACTCGCGATCGCGCGGCCGCCTTCGACCTCGGCCGACGGCGAGGACGCACCTGCCGATTCATGGATCATCCCGTTCTGGCGTTGATCTCGCTTCCGCAAAGATTCGTTTTTTCGCGCGATGCCGCAGCGCGCGCATGCTAGGCTGCGCCGGTCGTTTCCGTTTGCACGAAGTTTCGTCCAGCATGATCGATTCGTTCCGGGTACCGCGGCTGGCGCTTGTGCTGGCCGGCTTGCTTCCCTTCGCCGCCACGGCCCAGTCCGCACCACCACCCGCGGCGCCCACCGCCGCGGCTGCAGACACCGCCCCTGAACAGGCCGAATTGGTGCGTGAGGTCGCGGCTGCGACCGGCAAGGATCCGGCGGCATTGAACGCGCTGCTGGACAGCGCGGTGGTCAAGCAGAGCATCCTCGATGCGATCAGCCGACCGGCCGAAAGCAAGCCGTGGAGCGCCTACCGGCCGATCTTCATGAACCCGGAACGGATCGGGGAAGGGATCTCGTTCTACCGGCGGCACCAGGCGCTGCTGGAACAAATCGGCGAGCAATACGGCGTGCCGCCGCAATTCATCGTGGCGATCATCGGCGTCGAGACCGACTACGGCGGGAACACCGGCAGCTATCGGGTACTCGACGCGCTGGCGACGCTGGCGTTCCACTACCCGCCGCGCGCAAAGTTCTTTCGCTCGGAACTGAAGACCCTGCTCGAATTGCCCGCCAACAAGCTGCCGGGACCGATCGAGGAAATCTACGGCTCCTACGCCGGCGCCGGGGGCCTCGGCCAGTTCATGCCGTCGAGCATCCGCGAGTACGGCGTGGACGCCGACGGCGATGGCC
>JBOHYO010000365.1:0-4409 GCA_050737935.1 Rhodanobacteraceae bacterium | reverse complement strand
GCCATCGGGATCGCCGCCCCCGATGCGGGCCGCCACGGTGATCTCGCGCACCAGCTTGGTGAAGGCCTGGCCGCGCTTGGCATCCTGCGCATTCTTGCGGCCGGCAATGGAAGGGCCTCTGCCCATGAGGGCGGCTCCGTGAACATTGAAAGGGTGAAAGTCTAGGGAAACGCTTCTCGACCTGCCACATCCAAGCGTCAGCCCTCATGGAACATCATTTCTCCACAACCCCCACCGAACCGCTTTGCGGTTCGGTTGCCCCCTTGACTCAAGGGGGCAAAAAGCAGCCGAGTAGGGCGGACACCGTCCGCCGCTGGCCGGCGGGCGATGCCCGCCCTACTCCTACGGTACAAGTTCCGTAGCCCGGATGAAGCGAAGCGCAATCCGGGGGAATCTGCGAAAAACGTCTCCCGGATTGCGGCGCGGAGCGCCTTCATCCGGGCTACGAACCTGTCCATGCAATCGGTGGACACATCCCCCGGGCGCTGCGCGCCGACCCCCTTCGTGCCGAAGGAGGTATTCAATGCTTCTGCCGGTCCCCGGTCCCGGGTCCCGGGTCCCGCACTCGAATGTGCAGCTCGGCGAGCTGTTTCTCGTCGACCGCGCTGGGCGCATCGGTCATGAGATCCTGCGCGCTGGTGGTCTTGGGGAACGCGATCACGTCGCGGATGGCCTCGGTGCCGCCGATCAACATCGCCAGCCGGTCGATGCCGAAAGCGATGCCACCATGCGGCGGCGCGCCGAACTTCAACGCATCCAGCAGGAACCCGAACTTCGCGCGCGCCTCGTTCTCATCGATGCCGAGCAGCTCGAACACCGCGCTCTGCATTTCTGGACGATGGATGCGGATGGAACCGCCGCCGACTTCAGCGCCGTTCAACACCATGTCGTAGCCGCGACTGACCGCCCGCGCGGGATCGGCTTTGAGCGCCGCGATGTCATCCATCTTGGGCGCGGTGAAGGGGTGGTGCAGCGCGACGTGACGCGCCTGCTCGCCGTCGTATTCGAACATCGGAAAATCGGTGACCCACAGCGGCTTCCAGCCGTCCGCGACCAGTGCGCGGTCACGCGCCACCTTCAACCGCAACGCGCCCATGAAGTCGCTGACGGTTTTCCATGCGCCTGCGCCAAACAACAGTGCATCGCCGTTTCGCGCCTGCGTTCTTTGCAGGATTGTCGCGAGCGTCGCCTCGTCGAGGAACTTCGCCACCGGCGAGTTGACGCCTTCGAGTCCCTTCGCGGCATCGGTCACCTTCAACCATGCAAGGCCTTTCGCGCCGAACTTCGCGGCGTGCGCTGCGTAGTCGTCCAGTTGCTTGCGCGAAAGATCGGCGCCGCCCGACACCCGCAGCGCGGCCACGCGGCCAGCCGGGTCATTGGCCGGCCCGGCGAACACTTTGAATTCGAGATGCTTCACTGCATCGGCGATATCCACCAATTCCGATTCAATCCGCAGGTCGGGTTTGTCCGAACCGTAGCGCCGCATCGCTTCGGCCCACGTCATGCGCGGGAACGGATCGGCCAGTTCGATCCCGCCGATGTCGCGGAACACGTCGCGAAGCATCGCCTCGACCGTGTCCTGCACGTCGCGTTCCTCGACGAACGCGAATTCCATGTCGAGCTGGGTGAATTCCGGCTGGCGGTCGGCACGGAGGTCCTCGTCGCGGAAGCAGCGCGCGATCTGGTAGTAGCGGTCGAAGCCCGCGATCATCAAAAGCTGCTTGAACAATTGCGGCGATTGCGGCAGCGCGTAGAACTGGCCGGCGTGCACCCGCGAGGGCACCAGGTAATCGCGTGCGCCTTCCGGGGTTGCCTTGGTGAGGATCGGCGTCTCGATGTCCTGGAAACCGCGCGCGTCCAGCCAGCGCCGCAGCGCCCGCACCAGCTTGATGCGAATCCGGATCAGGCGCTGCATCTCGGGGCGGCGCAAATCGAGATAACGGTAGGTCAGCCGCATCTCCTCGTTGGGGTTCTCGTGCAGCGCGAACGGCAGCCCGCGCGCGGCATTCAGGAGTTCGATCGATTCGGCGACGACTTCGTAGCGACCGGTCGGGATCTTCTCGTTGATGTTCGAGCGCACACGCACCGTGCCCGTGACACGCAGGCAGTCCTCGTAACCGACTTTGGAAGCTACCGCGAACACGTCGGCGCGGTCGGGATCGGCCACGATCTGCACGATGCCCTCGTGGTCGCGCAGATCGACGAACACCACGCCGCCATGGTCGCGCCGCGCATCCGCCCAACCGCACAGCGTCACCCGCTGTCCGACTTCACCCTCGCCGATCAAACCGCAATAGTGGCTACGCATTCCCGGCACGCTCCCGTCTGACCCGCCAAGTACGCAGGCCAAACCGCGAATGCTAAGCGCCGCCATGCCACGGCGCAAATATCAATCGCTTGAAGGAGCAAGCTTTTGCGAAAAGTCAGGCCATGGGTGGCCGTTCTGGTATCGATGACCGGAGGCGAGCCGGTGCCGTGAATGGCCGGCGAAGCAGCGATCACGGATGATCGCACTCTGAAAGTCGGGCCGTGGATGGCCGCTCTGGCCTATCCTGACCGCGAGAGGCGAGGAGCAATCGGACCAACCGGTGAGCAGCGATCACGGACGATCGCACATCAATGCCGCGCGCGGCTCCGCAGCAGCATCTTGTCGGCACGCCGCAGCGTCGATTCCAGGGATTCGTCCTCTTCGCGCACGGCCCAGCCCAGCGAAAATACCGCGGGCATTCCATCGCGCGAAGCGGCGCCCAGCCGCTCCGCCAGTTCGCGCACCGTATTCTCGGTCGCCTGCGGCATCAGCACCGCGAACTCGTCGGCCCCCAGGCGCACGACCGCGGCGCCGGAGCCCGAACTGTTGTCCAGCAGGCTCGCCATCTCGCGCAGGAGCTCGTCGCCCCGCGCGCGGCCCTCGCTGGCGTTCAATTGCCGGAAGTAATCGATGTCGACCAGCACGCATCCCCACGACTGGTCGTGCGCGGCCTGCAGCGCGAAGGCATCCAGGAAGCGGCGGGTCCGGCAGCCGGTCAGCGGATCGCGCTGGTTCTGGTCGCGCAGCCGCAATTCGTGGCGGCTCCGGAGCGTCACGTCCTGCGCCGCTCCCAGCACGTACGGCACCGGCTCGGCGTCCGGGTAGCAGACGAATCGGTACTGCCAGACCCGCCGCTCGCCGTTGCTCGCGATGAAGTGCAGCACGCCGGCATCCCGCGCCAGATTGCGGGTGCGATTCATGTAGTCGACCCAGGTTCCCTGCGCCTCTTCGGCAACGAAATCCGAAAGCCGCCGGCCGATCATTTCCGCCCGCTCGTAACCGAGCGCATGCGCCATCGCGCTGTTGACTTTCAGCAGCCGCCCTTCGAGATCGTGCATCCAGACCATCGATACGCCCGATTCCAGCAAGTCCTCGTAACGGGTTTCGCAATCACCCAGCGCCAGCTTCATGGCCGATTCCGCGGACACGTCGCGCACGATCATCACCCGCGCGGGAATGTCCTCGTGGGGGAGGTTGCCGATGTCGGTGAGTGCGTCGAACTCCTCGCCGCTGGCGCGCCGAAGCTTCCAGGCGACGCTGCCCGGCGCGATCGGCCGGCCGTCCTCGCGCAGGTACGCATGCAGGCGATCCGCCTCGGCCGCGGCGAACAGATCCGGCACCTGCATCTGTTGCAGGCGCGCGCGGCCATAGCCATAGCACTGCTCGGCTGCGGCATTGGCCTTGAGGATCCGCAGGCCGGAACTGGCGAACACCACGACCGGCAGCGGGTTGAGTTCGAACCACGCGCGCTGCTCGTCGGCGCGCCGGCGGGACATCCGCTGGAGCTCCAGTTCCTCGGTGATGTTGCGCGCCGCGCCGATCAGTCCGGAGATCCTGCCGCGGGTGTCGTGCAAGGGATACTTGGAAACCAGGAAAATGCGTTCGCCGCCTCCCGGCAACTTCTGCGTTTCGCGAAACATCGTCGGCAGGTCGCGATCAAGGCAGACGCGGTCGTTCTCCTCGTAGGCCAGCGCTTCGGCACCCGGCCGGAGATCGCTGTCGCGCCTGCCGAACGCATCGGACGCGCGGCGCCCAAGGAATGCCGCCCCCGCCTCGTTGAGGAACCGGTAACGATGTTGCGCATCCTTGATGAATACCGGGTCGTGGCTGCGTTCGCACAGCAACTGGGCGAGCTCCGCAAGCCGGCGCAGCCCCGAGAGGATCCGCGCCAACAGCAGCGCCGTTCCGGTCAACGCGAGCAGCCCGATTACCGCCAGCGGCAACGCCAGGCTTTCGGTCTGTGCGAAGACGCCACCGGTTTGCGCCAGTGCGGCCAGCAGCACCGCCGGGATCACCAGCAGCGCGAGCCCCAGCCAGCCATACCAGCGCATCGAAGCGCGCGCCCCGGGAAAGGCCGCAAGGATGTCGAATTGTCCCCTGT
>JBOHYO010000364.1:0-3144 GCA_050737935.1 Rhodanobacteraceae bacterium | reverse complement strand
TTGCGGAACCAGTTCGCCCAGCATCATCTTCAACAAGGTGCTTTTGCCGGCACCGTTCGGGCCAATGATGCCGATGCGATCTCCGCGCATCACCGTGGTGCTCAGGTCGTCGATCAACACCCGGCCGTCGAAGCCGTGCGTCACGTGCTTGAGGTCGATGACTTTCTTGCCGGAAGCGCGTGTGTGTCCCAGCGTCATCTTCACGTTGCCGGCGAGGTTGCGGCGTTTGGAGCGCTCCTTGCGCAACGCTTCCAGCGCGCGCACGCGGCCTTCGTTGCGCGTACGCCGCGCCTTGATGCCTTGGCGAATCCACACCTCTTCCTGGGCCAGCTTCTTGTCGAACAGGGCGTTGGCCTGGCTTTCCGCGTGCAGGCGCTCCTCGCGACGACGCAAATAGTTGTCGTAATCGCCGGGCCAGTCGGTCAGCGCGCCGCGATCGATCTCGACAATGCGGGTGGCCAGCGCGCGGACAAACGTGCGGTCGTGGGTGATGAAAACGATACTGCCGGCAAACTGCTTGAGGAAGCTTTCCAGCCAACGGATCGCTTCGATATCCAGATGATTGGTGGGTTCGTCCAGCAGCAGGATGTCCGGTTTGCGGACCAGCGCCTGCGCCAGCAACACGCGCCGCTTCATGCCGCCGGACAGCGCGGAAAAATCCGTGTCGCCGGGCAGTCCCAGCTCCGTCAGCACTTCTTCAACGCGCCGATTCAGATCCCAGCCGTGCTGCGCCTCGATCTTTGTCTGCACGTCACCCAGTGCATCGAAGTCACCGATGGCCAGCAAGTGGTGATAACTCGCCAGCAAATGACCGAGGTCGCCCAGTCCTTCCGCCACCACGTCGAACACGCTGCCGGAGGTGTCTTGCGGCACCTCTTGCGCCAGCCGCGCGATGACGACACCGTTCTGCACGCGCACCTCGCCGTCGTCGGCGTGCAGCTCACCGCTGATCAGCTTCAGGAGGGTGGATTTGCCTTCGCCATTGCGCCCGACGATACACACCCGCTCGTTCGCTTCGATGGACAAGTCCACGCGTTCGAGCAGGAGTGGACCGCCGATGCTGAAGTCGACGCGTTGCAGTTGGACCAGAGACATCCACGCATTGTAATGGCTGGCCCGACGCACCCTGTTCCGGCCGGCGTCAATGGCGGCACCAGGGATGGCAGTGATGGTGCCGCCTGATTCGCGCCGAATCCCAGTTGCTTTACGTCGTCATTCCGGGGCAGCCCGCAGCTCTACCGCGGGCACAACCCGGACTCCAGCCTTTCGTCCTGGAGCCAAGGCACTGGATTCCGGGTTGCTGCGCCATGGAGCCGGCGCACGAGCTTCTTCGGTACTGAAGGGACTTCGTTGTACTGAGGAATAGCGCTAATCAGGTGGTGCCAACAGCGCTTCCTCGAAGGGGGGAACCTGCGAACGCAGCTCGCACGATTGACGCCAGGATGCAGCCAGGGAAGCTCTGATTTTGCTCGTCATACCGGCGAAGGCCGGGCTGCGTTTGCAGGAGTGCAAACGCGAACGCCAAAGGCGGCCCGAAGGGCGAGCGTCATGGACGGCGCGAGTAATCCAGCAAGGAAGAAATCGCTGCCTGTGGACGCGATACAACGTCGACATGGCCCCTGCCTGCGCGAAAGCCGAAGCGGCGCTACGCGCGGGGCGACGGCGAAGACATTGATCAGACATTCCCCGATGGCCGCGGCGGGCGCGAAGGCCACATCAGTGGTGATGCGAGCTTCCGTCGTGATGGGAATGCTCGCCGTGCCAGCTCCGGCGCGAATCGTGGCCGCGCCAAGAATGGCCGTCGGAGTCGCGATACCCGCCGTATCCACCGCCACGGCGATGGTCGTAGTCGTAGTATCCGATGCCGATGTCGACCGACGGGCCGTAATAGCAGCAGTCGTCGTAGTAACCGGGATACGCGGGATATGCGGGCGCGTAGCCGCCACCGTAGTATGCGTCTCCCGAGTAATAGCCCCCGCCGTAACCATCCCCGGTGTAATAGCCACCGCCGTAACCATCGCGCACGTAGCCGTAACCGGGGTAGACGCACCCAGCGATCGCGAAGATCGCGAAGACAGTGACAACCTTCAAGACGTTATGCATGACGGCGCTACCCTTTGACCTGCGAAAAGCCTAGTGCAACCCCGTTTAACCCGAAGTGAGCAGAGCATGAACGCGACCGAAATCGCGTCCTCCTCCCACCAGTTCAACGCCTTGCCACGATCGCCATCGCGGATTATCTGCCGGCCTTGAACCCGGGCCCGCGCAGCACTCGGCCCGGCAGGGCCTGCGTCATCTTGCCATCGGCGATCACCGGCACGCCGTTGACCAGCACGTACGAGATGCCTTGCGCAAGTTGCTTGGGTTGCTCGAATGTCGCGGGTGCGCGCAGCTTGGCCGGATCGAAAATGTCGATGTCGGCCCACATGCCCTGCTTGATGACGCCGCGCCGCGTGAGGCCCATGCGTTGCGCGGGCAGCGCCGTCATCTTGCGGATCGCGTCCGGCAACGTCAGTGCGTGATCCTCGCGCACGTACTTCGCGATGATCCGCGCGAACGCGGCGTAGGCGCGCGGGTGCGGATGGCCCTGGCCGAGCTTGCCGGTCGGCGCCTGCGCCGCCGCGTCGTCGCAGATCGACACCCACGGTTGCTGGAGCGCCAGCGTGACATCCGGTTGCGACATGCCGAACACGGCGACATCGGTGGCGGCGTGGTCCTTGATCAGGATGTCGAGCAACGCGTCGATCGATTTTTCGTGCCAGCTTTGCGCGACTTCGTCGAGCCGCTTGCCTTCGAACGGCTTGAGCGACGGGTTGTGCACGGAGGTGATTTCGACCGCGTGCGGGCCGGGGGCTTCCAGCCAGTCGTTGCTCCACGTGTCCGAAGGCGTCTGCATGTCCTGTTCGATCCGCGCACGGGTTTGTGGGTCCTGAAGCCGCTCGAGCAACGCGGCATTGCCGCCGGCGTGCGCCCACGGCGGAATGAACGAGGCGAGGTCGTTGCCCCACGCGGTGTAGGCATAGGTGTCGGCGCTGATGTCCAGGTCCTGCGCACGCGCCGCATCGATCTTCGCGATCACCTTCGGCATGTCGCCCCAGTTCTCGTGGCCCGCGACCTTGAGATGAAAGATTTCGACCGGGATGT
>JBOHYO010000363.1:0-4069 GCA_050737935.1 Rhodanobacteraceae bacterium | reverse complement strand
CGTCGCAACGGCATTTACCGCGGATCTACACGGATTTGATCCTGAATCCGTGACCATCCGGGGGCGGTGCTGGTCGTAGGAGCGGCCCATGGCCGCGACAGAATTCCGCACATCGGTCGCGGGCACGGCCCGCTCCTGCAAGAAGCGCTGCGCGGGCATACCCCATCTGGGTCGTGGCAGTCGTAGGAGCGGCCCATGGCCGCGACAGAGTTCCGCACATCGGTCGCGGGCGCGGCCCGCTCCTGCAAGAAGCTCTGCGAGGGCTACGCCATCTGGGTCGCGGCAGTCGTAGGAGCGACCCATGGCCGCGACAGAGTTCCGCACATCGGTCGCGGGCGCGGCCCGCTCCTACAAGAAGCCCTGCGAGGGCTTACGCCATCTGGGTCGCTGCGAAATCCCAGTTCACCACGTTCCAGTACGCGTCGATGTACTTGGCGCGCGCGTTGCGGTAGTCGATGTAGTAGGCGTGTTCCCACACGTCGCAGGTCAGGAGCGGACGGTCGCTGCCGGTAATCGGGGTGCCGGCGTTGGGGGTGCTCACCAGCCCCAGCGAGCCGTCGGTGCGCTGCACCAGCCAAGCCCACCCGGAACCGAAGGTGCCGGTCGCGATCTTTGCGAACTCTTCCCGGAACTTGCCGATGTCACCGAACGCCTTCTTGACGGCGTCGGCCAGCTTGCCGGAGGGATCCCCGCCGCCCTTGGGCGACAGGCAGTTCCAGTAGAAGTTGTGGTTCCACGCCTGGCCGGCATTGTTGAACATGCCGCCGGTGGCCTTCTTCACGATGTCCTCGAGGTTCATGTCGGCGAAGTCGGTGCCCTCGATCTGCTTGTTCAACTTGTCGACGTAGGCCTTGTGGTGCTTTCCGTGGTGGTACTCCAGGGTCTCCTCCGAAATGTGCGGGGCCAGCGCATCGCGCTCGTAGGGAAGCGGGGGAAGTTCGATCGCCATGGAATTCTCCTTGTGTCCGGGGGCGGGGAATGGAGGCATGCGTGGATGCCGCGCTGGTACAATACGCGGCGTCCGCATGACACCACCCTCCATTCTAGACCGATATCCCATGGACGTAATCGAACGCATCAAGCACACGCTCGACGAGCACCCCATCGTGCTGTACATGAAGGGCACACCCGACTTCCCGATGTGCGGTTTTTCGATGCGCACTTCGCAGGCGCTGAATGCCACCGGTGCCGAGTATTTCTCGGTGAACGTGCTGGAAGACCCGGAAATCCGCGCCAACCTGCCGCGCTATTCCAATTGGCCGACCTTCCCGCAGCTCTACATCAACGGCGAACTGATCGGCGGCTGTGACATCGCGCTGGAGCTGTACGAGTCCGGTGAATTGCAGCGGATGGTCGGCGAGACTGCCAGGCCAAGCGCCGCGCAATGAGCCTGCCCGTCGCGCTTCCGCCGGTGGACTGGACGCCCGCCGGGGATTCGCTGGCGGAACGGGTCGTGCTGATCACCGGCGCCGCCGGCGGCCTCGGTCGTGCCTCGGCGCTGGCCTGCGCCCTGGCGGGCGCGACGGTGGTCCTGGCCGACCGCAAGACGCGCGCGCTGGAGCCCGTCTACGACGAAATCGCGGCACTGCCCGGCGCGCCCCAGCCGGTGTTGCAGCCGGTGGACCTGCAGGGCGCATCGCCACTCGAGTACCAGACGTTCGCGGAATCGATCGAGCGCCAGTTGGGCAGGCTCGACGGGCTGGTCCACGCCGCGGTGAAGTGCGAGGGCCTGACCCCACTCGCGATGTTGTCGCCGGACGAATGGATGACGACGTTGCACGTCGACCTGTCCGCGCCATTCCTTCTGACCCAGGCCTGCATGCCGCTGCTGCTGGCACGCGAAGACAGTGCGGTGGTGTTCGTGCTGGATGATCCCGAGCGAATGGAACGGGCGCACTGGGGCGCCTACGGCGTGGCCAAGGCGGGATTGGAACGACTTGCCTCGATCCTCCACGACGAAACCGATTCGACGCCGTTGCGGGTGCACGCCTTGTTGCCTGCGCCGATGCGCACGGCATTGCGTCGCACCGTCTGGGCCGGCGAGGATCCGACCGAGGTGGCGACGCCCGACGCTGCGGCGCGCGCCGTACTCTATCTGCTGTCGCCCGCGGCGCTCGCGGTGCGCGGCAAGCTGCTGGATTTGCGTGGACAAGAGCCGGGACCGTGGACCGGGTACCCGGGACCCGGGTAACGCCGCGGCGTCGTCACGGCTGCTGTCATTCCGCGTCCATGCATTGCATGGGCACAACGCGCAGGAGCCTCGGGTACGCCAGTGCACCTTGATTTCCGTGCTTTCCGGTCCCGGGTCCCGGGTCCCGAATCCCGAAGGCAGACATCAACATGCTCCAATCAGACGTACGCCATTGACCCATGCAACACCAAATGACCATTCTCTCGGCGGGGATCATGCTGTTCCTGGTGCTCGACCCGCTGGGCAACATACCGTTCTTCCTCAGCATCCTCAAGGAAGTCCCGCCGAGGCGGCGGCGTTGGGTGATGGCGCGGGAACTGCTGATCGCGTTGGGCGTGCTGGTCGCATTCCTGCTGGGTGGGCGCGAGTTGCTCGCGATCATGCAGTTGCGCCAGGAAGCGATCAGCATCGCCGGCGGGATCGTGCTGTTCCTGATCGCGATCAAGATGGTGTTCCCGCCCGGCGACGGCGGGATTTTCGGTCCGCCCGGTCAGGGCGAGCCGTTCATCGTGCCATTGGCGATTCCGGGCGTGGCGGGTCCGTCTGCGATGGCCGCGCTGCTGCTGCTGACCAGCACCCAGCCGGGCCGTCAGGTGGAGTGGGGCATGGCGCTGTTCGCTGCATGGCTCGCGACCGCGGTGATCCTGCTCTCCTCGACCTGGTTGTTCAAGCTGCTCGGCGAAAGCGTGCTGACCGCGCTGGAACGGGTCATGGGCATGTTGCTGATCGCGCTGTCCGTGCAGCTGTTCCTTGGCGGCCTGGAAGCCTATCTCCACGCGGCGTAATTGTGCGATCGTCCATGATCGCTGCTTCGCGCCGTTACCATCAGCCGTTGTCGGTTCACGGGTGACATCAGCCGCATCGCAGAGCTTCCCGCAATCGCTGCCCGCATGGAGATTCCAACAACGTGAATGAGGTTGCCGCACCCGTCGCCCAGCCGCCACGCGCAAGGCCTGCGACGGTCGACGCGCGGATCGTCCCCGCCGGCGCGCTGGACGTGTTGTCCCGCAACGAGATCGCGCGGCTGCGTGACGCCACGGAGTCAGGGCTGCACGGCCTGCTGCGTTCATGCGCGCTGGCGGTGCTGACCTCCGGGGTGGTGCAGGACGACGCGCGGGCGACGCTCGACCAGTATCCGGATTTCGACATCCAGGTGCTGCAGCAGGACCGCGGCGTGAAACTGGACCTGAAGCATGCTCCGGCGCAGGCGTTCGTGGACGGCAAGATCATCCGCGGCACCAACGAACTGCTGTTCGCGGTGGTGCGCGACATCGTGTACGTGTCGACGCAGCTCGAAGCCGGCCAGTTCGACCTCGCCGATTCCAGCGGCATCACCCACGCGGTGTTCGACATCCTGCGCAACGCGCGGGTGCTGCGCGCGCGCTTCGATCCCAACCTCGTGGTGTGCTGGGGCGGCCACTCCATTCCACGCGAGGAATACGAGTACAGCAAGGCCGTGGGCTATCAGCTCGGACTGCGCGGCATGGACATTTGCACCGGCTGCGGCGCCGGTGCGATGAAGGGTCCGATGAAGGGCGCGACGATCGCGCACGCCAAGCAGCGGCATACGGAGAATCGCTACATCGGCCTTACCGAGCCCAGCATCATTGCGGCCGAGTCGCCGAACCCCATCGTGAACAGCCTCGTTATCCTCCCGGACATCGAGAAGCGGCTGGAAGCGTTCGTGCGCATCGGCCACGGCTTCGTGGTGTTTCCGGGCGGAGTCGGCACGGTCGAGGAGATCCTGTACCTGCTCGGGATCCTGCTGGACCCGCGCAATGTGAACCTGCCGTTCCCGCTGGTGTTCACGGGCCCGCGTGAATCCGCCGCCTATTCCGAGCATGTCGACCGCTTCCTGCGGCTGGTGCTGGGCGACGC
>JBOHYO010000362.1:0-6873 GCA_050737935.1 Rhodanobacteraceae bacterium | reverse complement strand
TGCCGACACTGCCGGCCGGCGGGTGCGAAAACACCACCGTCGGAACGCAGCCGTAGTCGAGGCGCGAATGCGGTTGGCCGCCGAACAGCCGGTCCGCGAGACGACGGCCCGCGGCGATCGCGACCGGTGTCAGCGCGGGTTTGCCGTTGACGTCGCCGATCGCGTACACGCCCGCGGCCGAAGTATTTTCAAATGCATCGGTGGTGATGATGCCCTTGTCGCCGGGCTCGATGCCCACGGCATCGAGATGCAAGGCCTCGCTGTTGACGAGGCGTCCGATCGCACTTATCACGCAATCGAACGGGCCATGCCGCGCCTTGTCCGAGCAATCCAGCCATAACGCGCCGGCATCCTGCGCGATTCCTTTCACCCCGCAGCCTTCCTGGTGCGAGATGCCATCGACGCGCATCAACCTGCCGAGTTCTTCGCCAATCGCGGAGTCGAAGCGCGACAGCAAGCCGCCGCTGGTGATCAGCTCGATCTCGGCGCCGAGCGACCGCAGCACGCCGGCCAGCTCCACGCCGACGTAGCCGCCGCCGATCACACCGACGCGCGGCGGCAGCTTGTCCAGCCTGAAAAAACCGTCCGAGTCGATTGCCAACTTGCCGCCCGGCAATTCCAGGGGACGCGGGCGCGATCCGCTCGCGATCACGATGTGCGGCGCCTCGTAATCGGTTCCGTCGGCATGCAATGCGCGCGCGCCGATGAAATGCGCGTACGCCGGCACGACTTCGATCCCGAGTTTGCGCAAGCGTTCCGCGTACGACTGCCGCGCGCGCTGCACGTAGGCGTCGCGGTGTGAAACGAAGGTGCGCCAATCGAGTATGCCGGGCTCGATATCGAAGCCGACCGCCTTCGCCAACCGTTGCCCTTCCGCGAGCGAGGCGGCCAGCCACATCGCCTTCTTCGGTACGCAGCCGCGGTTGACGCAGGTGCCGCCGAGTTCGTTGGGCTCGAACAACGTGACCTTGGCACCGTGCGTCGCGGCGCGGACGGCGGTTGCAACGCCCCCGGAGCCGCCGCCGATCACCAGCAGATCCGCCTGTTTTTTCATCGTGTCCTTCCTTCGTACCCCGGGCGACGGACCAAGCATGACGCAACGCGAACTTGCCGCTCCATGGTACATGCGTTACATTGCAATCACATTAGCGGCACATGCCATGCCTCCGACCAAGACCGCCACGCTCAACCTGCGCATCGACCCCGCCGTGAAGGAGGCGGCGCGGATCGCCGCTCTGCGCGATCAACGCAGCATCGCCAACCTGATCGAGTTGTTGATCCGCAAGCACTGCAGGAAGGCGGGCATCGAGATTCCGGCGCAAGCGGAACTGTTCGCCTCGAAGGAGAACGGCAATGCAGGTGAATGAAAAGACCTTCCGCGCGCTGGTCGACGCCGGCGCGGTGCGACGCGTGCGGATCATCGCCGACGGTGCGCGCTTCCACGTGGAGGCCGAGACGCTCAATGGCACGCTGATTGCGAGCACCGGCCGCGGCACGCCCCGCACCTTCGGATCGCTGGATGCCACCGCGCGATGGATGCACCGCCTCGGCCTCGGCAACGCGCAGCTCGACGTCAGCCGCTGGCAACCGGGGCAGCGCGGACTGGCGGTGTGACCGACCAGCCATGACCGCCGTCGCCACCCTCAAGAACCGCCACCGCGCCATCCGCGACGCGCAACCGGACGCGCTGCGCACGCGCATCCACCGCGCGCTGAGCTGGCTGGCCCGCGCCGAGCGCGAAGCCGATGATCCCGACGCGCGCTTCCTGTTCCTGTGGATCGCGTTCAACGCGGCCTATGCCAGCGAGTTCGGGTTCGAGAAGAGCGAGCGCGAACAGACGCGACATTTCATCGATACCCTGATCCGCGGCGACACGCAGCAGCGCCTGCACGACACCCTGCTGCACGAATTCACCGGCCCCATCCGCAACCTCATCGAAAACCGCTTCGTGTTCGAACCGTACTGGAAGGCGCTGCGCGAGCACGATGCCAGCGCCCAATGGGAAAAGCAGTTCGCCGCCAGCAAGCGCGTCGCGTTGCGGGCGCTGCTCGACCACGACACCGCGACCGTGCTTTCGGTGGTGCTCGACCGCCTATACGTGCTGCGCAACCAGCTCGTGCACGGCGGTGCCACCTGGCGCGGCCGCGCGAACCGCGCGCAGGTCAGGGACGGCGCACGCATCCTGGGTGCACTCGTGCCGGTGATCGTAGAGGTCATGATGGAAAGCGACGGCGCCGACTTCGGCGGCATCGCGTTTCCATGGGTTGCGGATTGAGCAGCCATACCGGATGCAGTTCCGTTCGCTGCAAAGACCATCAAGCACAATGGCTTTTGGCACTCGCTGTACGCATCCACCAGGGACACGCTGATTTTGCTGTCATACCAGCGTAGGCCGGGCTGCGTTTGCAGGATTGCAAACGCAAACGCCAAAGGCGGCCGAAGGGCGCACGCCATGGACGGCGCGAGTAATCCAGCAAGGACGGGTATCGCGGCCTGTGACCGCGATACCAAGGTCAAACTGGGCCCCGGCCTGCGCCGGGGCAACGATGAAGGATGTTGATCAGAATTCCCCCAACTCGCCAGCGCAAACGCCGTCGTTGGTCCGCTTAATTACCTCCGTCCCCTTTTCGAAGCAGCTCATCCACTTCCGCACGCTGGGCGGCATCCATCTGCCACTCGATGGCGCGCGCGTTGCCTTCGATTTGCTCCGGCGTGGTGGCGCCTGCGATCACGCTCGCAACCTGTTGATGCGACAGCAGCCAGGCAAAGGCGAGTTCCAGCAGGCTATGGCCGTGGTCCGCGCACCACGCCTGCAGCTTTTCGACCCGGTCCCAATTGGCCTCGCTCTGGTAGCGGTCGCCGAGCTGCTTCCACTGGGCGAAGCGCGAGTCTTCGGGTGCATCCCGGTCGCGACGGTACTTACCGGTGAGCAGGCCGCTCGCCAGCGGGAAATACGGCACCAGTGAAAGGCCATGCGCGGCCAACGCCGGCAACAGTTCGGTTTCTGGTGCGCGTTCGACGAGGCTGTACTCGTTCTGGGCGCAGATGAAACTGTGTGTACCGAGTTCGCGCGCAATCCATCCAGCGTCCACCGCCTGCCATGCGGCGAGGTTGCAGGCACCGATGTAGCGCACCTTGCCGGCGCGGATCAGATCATCAAGCGCGCGCAGCGTCTCTTCCATCGGCGTCAACGGATCGGGCCAATGCAGGTAATAGACATCGATCCAGTCGGTGTCGAGGCGTGCGAGGCTCGCCTCCACCGCCTGCATGATGTAACGCCGCGAGGCGTCGCGGCGCGCGCCCTCGCGCATGGCCGAGCCGAACTTCGTTGCGAGGATTACGTCCTTGCGGCGATCGCCCAGGACCTTGCCGAGCAGCGTTTCCGAACCGCCCTTGTCGCCGTAGGAGTCGGCGGTGTCGAAGAAGTTGATGCCGGCCTCCAGCGCGGCGTCGACCACGGCGCGCGTGCCCGCCTCGTCCACTCGTCCGCCGAAGTTGTTGCAACCGAGCCCGAGCTCGGATACCTGCAGGCCGGATGGGCCCAATGCACGCATCTTCATTACTTCGCTCCATGTTGCCTTGAAAAGCGGAAAGCGTAGCGCGCGGTCGTTTATCGCACCGTGAAGGCCGCGCCGAACCCGCGTTTGCCTGTCAGCCGGTCATCTTGATCACGGTGAAGGCGCCATCACCCTCCAGGTACATCGCCTTGACCTGGTCGAGCTTCTCCAGATTGTTCGCCCGCATCTTCGACTCGACCTCCTCGCGGCTGACCAGCTCCCGACGCATGTTGCGATCGACCAGCCGGCCATGCGAGACCAGCAGGATCGGCGGCGCCTCGGTCAGGCGCGCCGCGAATTTCCAGTGCACGCCGGCCCAATCCAGCAGCAGGTTCCACGCCGCGAGCGTGGCGATCAACAGGCCCCCATCGCCGATCGTATGGCCGTTGCCGATCATCGCGTTCTGGGCGGCGTCACCGAGCAACACCACGAACAGGATGCCGGAAATGCCCGCCGAACCCGTGTCACGGCGCAGCACGAAGCGCAGCAGCAGGAACAGGAACCAGTACATCAGCGTGCCGCGGATGAGGATCTCGAGCGGCGACATGCTGAAACTCAGGAACTTGCTGAAGTCGAAGGCGTTCATTGTGTCTCCTTGTGGACGGAAAGGCCGCGAGCGAATGCCTGGATGTGCTAATATAACATCTGTTATAACGTCGAATATCGCCTGGAACGCCTCCCATGAAACTGAAAATCACCACCATCGGCAATTCCGCCGGCGTGATCCTGCCCAAGGAACTGCTCGCGCGCCTGCGCGTGGAAAAGGGCGACGAGCTGTACGCGCTGGAAACGCCCGACGGCGTCAAGCTCACCACCTACGACCCGACGCTCGTGAGGCAGATGGAGGTGGCGGAGAAGGTGATGCGCAAGCGTCGTGTATTGTTGCGCAAATTGGCGGATAGCTGATGCTGATCACCTGGGTCGAAAAGGCGCTGGCGCTCGCGATCCACGACCGCCAGCTTGCCGAACACAGCGGCACGCCCGGAGTTCGCGATGACAAGTTGCTTGAATCCGCACTCGCCCGTCCGCAGCAACTGTATGCGTACGGCGATCCTGCACCCGATCTCGCTGATCTTGCCGCCAGCCTCGCCTTCGGCTTGGCGCGCAACCGTCCATTCGTGGACGGCAACAAGCGTACGGCGGCGGTTGCGTGTGAAGCATTCCTGATGCTGAACAACGTCGTGCTCGCAGCGGGCGATTTGGATCTGTACCCGATGTATCTCGCCCTCGCCGAGGGAAAGCTCAAGGAGAAGGAGTTTGCCGCTTGGCTGCGGCAGCATATTCAGATGAAGCCGGGCAAACGCGTACACGAACCGCGCCCGAGAAAATACCGCGCCCGAAAATAGCGCATAGCGTAGGTTGGGTTGAGCGCCGTTGCGACCCCCAACATTGTTTCCTCGATGTTGGGCTTCGCCCGGTCAAAGCCCGGGCTCAACCCAACCTGCCGCTCGTCATTTCGGCGCAGGCCGGAATCCAGTGGCAGCCCGTAGGTTGGGCTGAGCGCTTTTTGCGAAGCCCAACAATTGCGCGTCAACGTTGGGCTTCGCCCGGGCAAAGCCCGGGCTCAACCCAACCTACCAAGGCTGTCGAATTCCGCCGCCTTCGCTCGTCGCAGTGTAGGTTGGGCTGAGCGCTTTTTGCGAAGCCCAACGTTCCTTCCCTCGAAGTTGGGCTTCGCCCGGATGAAGCCCGGGCTCAACCCAACCTACCGCGGCTACGCGCCCACCCCCCCGACAGGAGAATCGAGACATGCCCAACGCCAATGCAACCAAAAACATTGCGGTTTGCCTGTGGTTCGACGGCAAAGCCGAAGAAGCCGCAAACTTTTACGCCAGCACCTTTCCGGATTCGCACGTCAATGCGGTGCACCGCTCGCCGGGCGACTATCCGGCCGGCAAACAGGACAATGTGCTCACGGTGGAATTCACGGTGCTCGGCATGCCGTTCCTCGGCTTGAACGCCGGCCCGGCGTTCACCTTCAACGAATCGGTTTCCTTCCAGGTGTACACGCGCGACCAAGCCGAGACCGATCGCTATTGGAACGCAATCGTCGACAATGGCGGTTCGGAAAGTGACTGCGGCTGGTGCAAGGACCGGTTCGGCCTGTCCTGGCAGATCACGCCGCGCATCCTGATGGACGCGATCTCGGATCCCGACCGCGCCGCCGCCAAACGCGTATTCGACGCAATGATGACGATGCGGAAGATCGACATCGCCACCATCGAAGCCGTACGACGAGGCTGATCCTTTGCTCGTCATTCCGGGGCGCCCGCAGGGGCGAACCCGACTGCGTTTGCAGGATTGCAAACGCGAACGCCGAAGGCGGCCCGAAGGGCGAGCGCCAAGGATGGCGCGAGTCAATCCAGCTTTTCCATTGCCGTCATCCCGGCGCAGGCCTGGATCCAGTGCCGTCGCTTTCTCGTTCGGAAGAATGAATCTGCCCCCGTTTTGTTTCGAATGATGCACACTGTTCGCCTGTCGCCAATCGGAGCGAACCCATGATCACCCTGCGCTCCGCCAATGAACGCGGCCACGCCGAGCACGGCTGGCTGGAGTCCTGGCACAGCTTTTCGTTCGCCGACTACCACGATCCCCAGCACGTGCACTGGGGTCCGTTGCGCGTGATCAACGAAGACCGCGTGCAGCCGGGCCAGGGCTTCGGCACCCACAGCCATCGCGACATGGAGATCATCAGCTACGTGATCGATGGTGCACTCGGCCACAAGGATTCGATGGGCAATGGCGCATCGATCGTCCCAGGCGAGGTGCAGCGCATGAGCGCGGGCAGTGGCGTCACGCATTCCGAGTACAACCACGACAGCAAGCGCCTGACCCACTTCCTGCAGATCTGGATCATCCCAAAGTTCACCGGCATCACCCCCAGCTACGAACAGAAAACGTTCCCGGACACGGAGAAGCGCGGCCGCCTGCGGATGGTGGCCAGCCCCGACGGCGCCGACGGATCGGTCACGATCCACCAGGACGCGCGGATGTATTCCGGCCTGTTCGACGGCGACGAAACCGCCACGCTGCCGCTCGCGCCGGGCCGCCTCGGCTACGTGCACATGGTCAAGGGCTCGGCGACGGTCAATGGCCATGCCGTGTCCGCCGGCGATGCACTGATGTATGCCGACGAGGATGCCGTGCGCATCGAGCGCGGCAGCGGCGTCGAGTTGCTGGTGTTCGATTTGCCGCCAATGCAGTGACCCGACCAATCGAAACGGCGCGAGCGGCCGCCAGAAACGGAATCGGAATCAGCACGTAGATTGAGACGAACGCTTTTTGCGAACCCCAACATTTTCCTCGATGTTGGGCT
>JBOHYO010000361.1:0-2549 GCA_050737935.1 Rhodanobacteraceae bacterium | reverse complement strand
GTGCCGCGAAGCTCGACTGGGCCATCGAATCGTCGGGCGGCTGGCCGCTGCATTGACGCGCAGGGAGCGCGCGCATTGCTACACGCGGCGGTGCATGCGACAATCCCGTAGCTAACGTGGATCGACGACATGCTTGCTGGCTACTGGCCCATCCTCCTGTTCTTCTGCGTCGCCGGCGCCGTCGGCGTCGCGCTGCTCGCGGTCGGCTGGGTCATGGGGCCGCGGCGCCCGAACAGCGAAAAAAATGCGCCCTACGAGTGCGGGTTCGAGGCATTCGACACCGCGCGCATGAAGTTCGACGTGCGTTACTACCTCATCGCGATCCTGTTCATCCTGTTCGACCTGGAAATCGCGTTCCTGTTTCCGTGGGCCGTGGTGCTCGACAGCGTGGGGCTGGTCGCGCTGATCGACATGTTCATCTTTCTCGCGCTGCTGGTGATCGGGTACGTGTACGTATGGAAGAAGGGGGCCCTGGAGTGGGACTAGCAGCCGTCACGAGGGCCGCGCAGAGCGGCGCCCATCGCGTCCGCGCTGCCGTGTTGCCCGGTAGGGCGGGCAATTCCCGCCGATGCCCGGCGGAGGGTGTTCGCCCTGCGTGCACCGGGCAAGGATTTTGTTTCAGCGATTCGCATCGTTGCATTGGAGTTCCGGCATGGGTCTGATTTCGACCATCGACAAGGTGATGCACAACCCGGTGCCGATCGCGCGGGTCGACGACATCCTGCGGCCGGAAGCCGACAATCCGATCATGCAGCATGGCTTCGGCGTCACCAGCCTCGACGCGCTGCTCAACTGGGCGCGCACCGGTTCGATGTGGCCGATGACCTTCGGGCTCGCCTGTTGCGCGGTCGAGATGATGCACGCGGGCATGTCGCGCCTGGACCTCGATCGCTACGGTGTGATCTTCCGCCCCAGTCCCCGCCAAAGCGACGTGATGATCGTCGCCGGCACGCTGGTCAACAAGATGGCACCGCCGCTGCGCAAGGTTTACGACCAGATGGCGGAGCCGCGTTGGGTGATCTCGATGGGCTCGTGCGCCAACGGCGGCGGCTATTACAGCTATTCGTATGCGGTGGTGCGCGGCTGCGACCGGATCGTGCCGGTGGACGTGTACGTGCCGGGTTGCCCGCCGACCGCCGAAGCGTTGATCTACGGGATTCTGCAGTTGCAGAAGAAGATTCGCCGCACCAACACGATCGCACGGTGAGCGGACGTCCATGAGTCAATCCACGCCGCAACAACTGGCCAATCGTCTGCGCGCCCGCTTCGGCGATCGGATCGACCACGCCGATGTGTCGCACGCACAGGCGACGATCGAAGTGACCCCGGCGCGCCTGGTCGAGGTCTGCACAGCGCTGCGCGACGACCCGGAGTTCCGGTTCGCGCAGCTCAGCGACCTGTGCGGGGTCGACTTCCTCGGCTTCGGCGAAAGCGAGATGAAGACCTCCTACGAGGCAAGTGCGACGGGCTTCGGCCGCGGCGTGAGCAGCTTTGCCGGGCCGGGCCGATTCGACTGGGCGAATCACCCGGTGCATCCGCAATTCCTGCGCCGGTTCGCGTCGGTCGCGCACCTGCTGTCGCTGGAGCACAACGTCCGGCTTCGGGTGCGCTGTTTCGCGCCCGAGGACGCGCTGCCGGTATTGCCGAGCCTGACCGGCGTGTGGCCGTCGGTCGACTGGTTCGAGCGCGAAGCGTTCGATCTGTTCGGCATCATCTATGAAGGCCACCCGGACCTGCGCCGGATCCTCACCGACTACGGTTTCGTCGGGCACCCGTTCCGCAAGGATTTCCCGCTGATCGGCAACGTCGAGGTGCGGTACGACCCGGAAGCCCGGCGGGTCGTGTACGAGCCGGTCACCTAGATCGTGCCACGGGTGACGGTCGCGCGGGTGGTCCGCGAGGACTCGCGTTGGGGTACCGCGCGCGAGGAAGCCGCCGACGACTGGAAGGACAACTGACGTGGTCGACGCAACCGACGAAGCCGGCGAGATCCGCAGCTACACCATGAACTTCGGTCCGCAGCACCCGGCCGCGCACGGCGTGCTGCGCCTGGTGATGGAGATGGAGGGCGAGACGGTCATCCGCATCGACCCGCACATCGGGTTGCTGCATCGCGCGACCGAGAAGCTGGCCGAGTCCAAGCCGTACAACCATTCGATCGGCTACATGGACCGGCTCGATTACGTTTCGATGATGTGCAACGAGCATGCGTACGTGCGCGCGATCGAGCAGTTGATGGGGGTCACGCCGCCGGACCGCGCGCTGTGGATCCGCACGATGTTCGACGAGATCACCCGCATCCTCAATCACCTGATGTGGATCGGCTCGAACGCGCTCGATCTCGGCGCGATGGCGGTGATGCTGTACGCGTTCCGCGAGCGCGAGGAGCTGATGGATGTGTACGAAGCCGTATCGGGCGCCCGCCTGCACGCGACGTATTACCGTCCGGGCGGCGTCTTTCGCGACCTGCCGGGCAGGATGCCCCAGTACAAGGAGTCGCCTTGGCACAAGGGCAAGGACCTCGCGCGCCTCAACGAGTGGCGCCAAGG
>JBOHYO010000360.1:0-4143 GCA_050737935.1 Rhodanobacteraceae bacterium | reverse complement strand
CTTCCCCGAAAAACGCGGCGACGAATGCCTCGAGGGTTCCCTTCAAGTCCGCGAAGGTTGCCGATTCATCCACCAGCAGCCCTTCCACCTGGTGGAACATCGGCGAGTGGGTCTGGTCGGAATCGCTGCGATAGACCTTGCCCGGCGCGATGATGCGCACAGGCGGCTGGCGGCCCTTCATCGCGCGGATCTGCACCGGCGAGGTGTGGGTGCGCAACAGCCGGCCGTCGCCAAAGTAGAAAGTGTCGTGCATCGCACGCGCCGGATGGTGCGCGGGAAAGTTCAGCGCCTCGAAATTGTGCCAGTCGTCCTCGATCTCGGGACCTTCGGCGACCGAATATCCAAGTTGCGCGAAGATCGACTCGATTCGTTCGAGGGTGCGGCTCAACGGATGGATGGTGCCGCGACCGCCGCCGCGACCAGGCTGGGTAACGTCGATGCGCTCGGATGCCAAGCGCTGTTCGAGCGCTACCTGTTCAAGTGCCGCGCGGCGCGCCGCGATGGCCGCGTCCAGTGACTGGCGGGCGGAATTGACTTCGGCACCGCGGGTCTTGCGTTCCTCCGGCAGCAGCTTGCCGAGGGCCTTCAACTCCGCGGTGATCGCGCCGTTCCTGCCGAGCAACGCGACGCGCTGCGCCTCGAGCGCCTCAAGGCTCGGACTATTCGATATTTCTTCCAGCTGCGCGGCGAGGTCTTTCAATGTGATTGCTCCCCATCCGGAATTGTCATCCGAAACCGTTCGCGTTGAGCGTAGCTCGCGTCGCGAGCGAAGTCGAAACGCGCCGATCAGCCTCAGGAATACACCATCCCCGCTCCGACTCGAGCTTCCTGCCCCTGAAGCCCGGTCTGCCCGCCCCCTGTGCAGCCGTTCGCCGGCGCGGGGCAGTGCCGCGCGAACCTCCGGCTCACCCCCTTGAAGCGGAAGGAGACAAGCAACGGCTTTCAGCCCTCCCCGTCAAGGGGAGGGCTGGTTGGTTGGGTTGGTTTTTCGAGCGCGAAACAACACCAACACCGCGCAATCACGCAGCTTGTGCAGCCTTCGCCTTTTCCGCGATCGCGCCAAACGCCGCGATGTCGTGCACGGCGAGATCGGCCAGTACCTTGCGGTCGATCGTGATGCCGGCCTTGCCGAGGCCCGCGATCAGGTGACTGTAGGAAAGTCCGAACTGGCGCGCTGCGGCGTTGATGCGCACGATCCACAGCGCGCGGAACTGGCGCTTGCGCTGCTTGCGGCCGATATAGGCGTACTGATCGGCCTTGGTGACCGCCTGCTTGGCGACGCGATAGACCTTGCGGCGGGCGTTGTAATAGCCCTTCGCGGCCTTGAGGGTTTTCTTGTGACGCGCACGCGCGGTGACGCCACGCTTGACTCGTGCCATGGTGGTGTCCTCCGCTTAGACGTACGGGAGCATGCGCGCGACACGCTTGGTGTCGGACTCATGCACGTGGTTGGGGGCGCGCAAACCGCGTTTGCGCTTGGTCGACTTCTTGGTGAGGATGTGCGACTTGAAGGCGTGTCCGGCCTTGAACTTGCCGGTCGCGGTTTTGCGGAACCGCTTGGCAGCGGCCCGGTTGGTCTTGATCTTGGGCATGATTGCCACTCCATTTGGGTTTTCGTGACTGGCCCGGGCGGCGACGTGCTGTCGCGCTTTCCATCCATGCCCTTGCCGGCTTGTTGTCGCGAAGACCTGACTGGGTCCCCGCTTGTCCGACCGCCGATCCGCGGCGGGCGGTTTGCTCGCTCTCCTCCAAACGATGGAGCCTATTCAGGGGAGAGCCGAACGATTGATTTTTCTCCCTCTCCCCCGAGCGCTCTTTGCTCGGGGGAGAGGCGGCCGCAGGGCGAGCGCGTAGCGCTGGGTGAGGGGGGCTCTTTTTTGCACCAGGCGAAACATTTCGCCAGTACGAAACGCTTGTCCCCCTCACCCTTCCCCTATCCCCCAAACGATGCAGCCGTTTGGGGGATAGGGGAAGTTGGTGCCGTGCGGTATCGCTCTGCCCGGACCTTTCAACAACCGACGAGCGCCAAGCTCGTTCAACTCACTTCTTTTTGGGGCTTATCATCATGGTCATCTGGCGCCCTTCCATGCGCGGGAACTGGTCGACGGTCCCCTGCTCGGCGATGTCCTTCTGGATCCGCTGGGCCAGTTCGATCCCCAGCTCCTGGTGCCGCATTTCGCGGCCGCGGAACCGGATGTTGACCTTGACCTTGTCGCCTTCCTCCAGGAATCGGGTCATGTTGCGCAGCTTGATGTTGTAATCGCCAACATCGGTGGTCGGGCGGAATTTCAGTTCCTTGGTCTCGACCTGCTTGGATTTCTTGCGCGCAGCATTGGCCTTTTTCTGCTGCTCGAACTTGAACTTGCCGAAGTCCATGATCCGGCAAACGGGCGGTTCGGCGGTCGGCTGTATCTCGACCAGATCCAAGCCGGCTTCCTCGGCCAGCGCCAATGCCTCGTCGCGTTCGAGGATTCCAACCTGCTCCCCATCGGCGCCGATCACCCGCATCTGCGGGACACGGATCTCCTGGTTGCGCCGGTTCCTCTTGTTTTCGGTTGCGATACCGTCTTCTCCTGGTCAAGTTCGCCAGCGGTGCCTGGCGTGCACGCTCAACGCGGCCCGGGCTCGGCTTCAAGCCGCTGGATGAAGTCCGGCAGCGGCATGCTGCCAAGATCTTCCCCGGAACGCGTGCGCACGGAAACGGTGCCCCTCTCCTTCTCGCGGTCGCCGACCACGAGCAGCCAAGGCACCTTCTGCAACGTATGCTCGCGGATTTTATAGCCGATTTTCTCGTTGCGCAAATCGGCCTCGACCCGGAATCCGGCCTCGTTCAGGCTTTTGGTCACCTCTTGGACGTAGCCCGCCTGGCTATCCGTGATGTTCATGACCATCGCCTGGACCGGCGCCAGCCAGGTCGGGAAGTTGCCGGCGTGGTGCTCGATCAGGATCCCGAGGAAGCGTTCCATCGAGCCGACGATGGCCCGATGCAGCATCACCGGGGTGTGGCGCTGGGAATCCTCGCCCACGTATTCGGCGCCGAGCCGCCCCGGCATCGAGAAATCGACCTGCATGGTGCCGAGCTGCCAGTCGCGGCCGATCGCGTCACGCAGGTGGTATTCGATTTTGGGACCATAGAAGGCACCCTCGCCGGGTAGCTCCGTCCACTCGGCCCCGGCCCGACGCAATGCGGCACGCAGGGCTTCCTCGGCCTTGTCCCAGATGGCATCGTCTCCGATCCGTTGATCGGGGTCGGGGCGCAGGGCGAGCATCAGTTCGACGTTCGTGAAACCGAAGTCCTCGTACACCTTCAGCGCCTGCCGGTGGAAATCCACGACCTCCTGTTCGATCTGGTCTTCGGTGCAGAAGACATGGCCGTCGTCCTGGGTGAAGTTGCGCACCCGCAGCAGGCCGTGCAGCGCGCCGGACGGTTCATTGCGGGTGCACGAGCCGAATTCGCCGTAGCGGATCGGCAGGTCGCGGTAACTGTGCAGGCCATCGTTATAGATCTGCACGTGGCCCGGGCAGTTCATGGGCTTCACCGCGTAGGTGCGCTTCTCCGACTCGGTGAAGAACATGTGGTCCTTGTAGTTGTCCCAGTGGCCGGACTTCTTCCACAGCGAGACGTCCAGGATCGAAGGACAGCGCACTTCCTGGTAGCCGGAGTCGCGATAGACGCGCCGCATGTACTGCTCGACCTGCTGCCACAACGTCCAGCCCTTGGCGTGCCAGAACGCCATGCCCGGCGCCTCTTCCTGCATGTGGAAAAGGTCGAGCTGGCGGCCGAGCTTGCGGTGGTCGCGCTTCTCGGCTTCCTCGATACGCGTGAGGTAAGCCTTCAAGTCCTTGTCGTTCAACCACGCGGTGCCGTAGATGCGGCTGAGCATCGCGTTGTCGGAATTGCCGCGCCAGTACGCACCGGCGGTCTTCATCAGCGTGAACGACTTCAGGCGCCCGGTATCCGGCACGTGGGGGCCACGGCACAGGTCGGTGAATTCGCCCTGGGAATACAGCGACAGTTCCTCGTTGGCGGGGATCGATTCGATGATCTCGGCCTTGTAGTCCTCGCCCAACGCGCGGAAGGACTTCACCGCCTCGTCGCGCGACTTCACGCTTCGCGACAGCGGCTGCGACTCCTTCGCGATC
>JBOHYO010000359.1:0-3566 GCA_050737935.1 Rhodanobacteraceae bacterium | reverse complement strand
CGCGCTGCGGATCGGCCGGATGAACGCGCAATGCCAAGGTGTTCGCGCCTCCCTTGACCCATTGCGTGACATCGAACTCGTGCACCGGATAGGCGCCACGGAGCTGCGGCCGCGCGGCGACGCGGCGGCCGTTGAGCCACAGGTCGGCGCCGCCGATGATCCCGTTGGTGCGCAACAGCACATGGCGGCCGTGTGCACCCGGGGCCAGCGTGAATTCGCCGCGGTACCACCAGGGAATGACGAAACGATGATGCCCGGCATCCGGCACGCCCACCGCCCGCAGATTGTCGTCGTGAAACACATCCTTGTACTTGCCGTTTTCCAGCAGCCCGGCCATCACCGTTGCGCGGCCGCTTACCGGGTACCAGTCCTTGGTGCTGAAACCGCCGCTCGAGATCTCCGCCCCACCCTGCTGCGCCTTGGCACTCGACTGGATTTCCCATTGGGCGATCGCAGTGACGTGGCCCGGGCCTTGCGCAATCTTCGTGGGTGCGAATGCGCTTGCGGCATACGCGGCAGGTGCGGCAATCACTGCGAGGGTTGCCGCGGCCCGAAAAGCATGTTGCACGAAATTTCGCATGGCGTCAGTTGTTCCCCAGGTAGGCTTCCCGAATCTTGACGGGCGCGAAGGGCCAGGACTTGTTGACCTTGGCCCAGACCATGAAAACCACCAATCCGGCGATGATCCACGCGCCGGACAGGACCAGCGACAGCGTCGAAGCCGATACGTACACGTAAATCCATCCGACCATCGCGACCACGCACGGCACCGGATACAGCCACTGCCGGTAAGGCCTGCGCAAATCCGGCTGCCGCTTTCGCAGCACCACCAGCGCGACGATCTGCGCCGCCGACTGCACGATGATGCTCGCGGCCAGCAGCATGTTGATCACCTGGGTCAAATTGAAGAAGGTGCCCGCCATCATCACCACGCCCATCGTGAGCAGCGCTACGTGCGGGAAGCCGTATTTCGGGTGCAGCCGTCCGAACGCGGACAGGAACACCTTGTCCTTCGCCGCCTGGTACGGCACCCGCGAACCTCCGAGCAGGCCGGCGAACACCGAAGCGAACGCGGTCACGATGATCAGGATCGTCATGACCGCGGCTGCGATGTGACCCCAACTGTGCTCGACCACCAGCGAGGCGATCGACTTCGAGGTCGCGACGTCCTGCCACGGCACCACGCCCAGCACACTGATGTTCAGGGCAAGGTAGACGAACATCATCGCAACCACCGAAATGAGGATGGACCCGGGCATCGTGCGGCCGGGATTGCGCAACTCATCGCCCATGTACGCGGTGGTGAAGTATCCGAGATAGTCATAGATCCCGATGATCAGGCCCGCGCCGAGCCCCACGAAGAAGCGGCTGCCGAAGGCACCGCTCGGATAGGTGAAGGCCAGCGCGGGGTGGAAATCGGCGAACCCCGCTGCGGTCGTTCCAATCACCGCAACCAGCATGATGATCCACAACGCGACGGTGATCGCGCGGATGGATTCGATGCGGCGATACAACAGGAACACCACGAAAAAACTCGCAAGCACGCTGATGAGGTGCGCGGCCGTCCAGCTCAAGTGCGGGAAAAAGAAGCCGAGGTATTCGACCATCCCGATGATGCCGGTCGACATGATCAACGGAATCGTCAGCAGCACCGTCCAGATGAAAAGGAACGGCATCAACTTGCCGGTGCGGTACTGGAAGGCCTCGCGCAGGTACACGTAGGATCCTCCCGAGCCCGGCATCGCCGCGCCCAGTTCGGCCCAGACCATGCCGTCGGCTCCCGCCAGAATGGCGCCCGCAATCCAGCCAACAATGGCTTGTGGCCCACCCATCGTCGCCACCATGATCGGGATCGTGATGAACGGCCCGATGCCGCACATCTGGGTCATGTTGATCGCGGTGCCCGAGAACAGACCGATCGATCGGCGGAAGCCGGTGCCGCGGGAGGGCCGGCTGGTTTCCGCTACTCGTTTGCTGGGTTCCGCTACTGGCATGTCGTTCCTGGTTGAGTGTTGCAACTTCGGCGTGTGGGACAAGATCGGGTCATGCCAAGCCGCACGCTCGTGAATGCCCGACGAGAAAAGGGCGATCCTCCCCCTTTCTCGTCATTCCCGCGAAAGCGGGAATCCAGTGCCTTTGAAAATCTGAAGCATAAGACACTGGATCCCGGATATCGCTTCGCGATTCCGGGATGACGAGCAAAAAATGCGGAACGTGAAAGCCATGCGCATCCGCTCCCAGCCCCGTCAGAACTGCCCGCGAATGCCGGCCATGACCGTGCGCTCGGAGAAGTTGGAATGCGCAGGCTGGTCGGGCCACACCAGATAGAAACGCTGGTACTCGTTGCCGAGGTTGGTGCCCTGCAGGAACACTTCCGCGTATTTGTCGATCTTGTACGAAACCGAGGCGTCGATGTACTTCTGCGGCGCCTCGTACATTTCCAGACCCGCGATGGCGCCGACGTCGGCAGAAACGGCGCGACGCGAACGATAGTTGTAGGCGACGCGAGCCTGGAACCGGCTGTCCTGGTACCACAAGATCAGGTTCCCCGACTTCGTCGAATTGTCCTGGAACGGGATCTTGTTGCCGGCAAAGTCCGTCTGGCCCGAGTTGCTGGGCGCGTACGTGGCGTTGAATTCCAGGCCGGTGTTGCGCAGCAAGCCCGGCAGGAACGTGAACGCCTGGCGGTAATCGAACTCGGCGCCGTGGATGCTGTTGCCGGTGCCCTGCACAGGCTCGGTGATCACCACGCAACGGTTGCGCACCACGCCGTCCTCGTCAGGCAGCGTGCAGTTGATGACGCTGCCGCTTTCGATGAAGCTCTGGACGTTGATGCGGAAGAACGCGAGGCTGACCATGCTGGAAGGATTGATGTAGTACTCAAGCGACGCGCCGTAGTTTTTGGAACGCCATGGCTCGAGATCCGGATTGCCGTCCGAATTGCCACCCGCGACGCGGAACAGTGCGGGCTGCCCGGGAACCTCGGTCAGCGAATAGTTCAATGAAAGCCCGCCGCCCCAGGTGCTGAGGTCGAGCGGCATCATGTTCTTCGAATAGGCGAGTCGCAGCTTCAGATCGTCGGTGAGGTCGAGCGCGAAGTTGACCGCCGGCAGCCAATCCCTGTAACTGCGCCGCGTGACCGCGGTCCCGCCGTCGGCCGGTTCCAGGCCGTACGGCGCGGGCGCGCCCGTCAGGTGCTGGGTGATGTCGAGATTGGTTTTGATCATGCGCATGCCGACGTTGGCGGCGTACGGCATATTGCCGATATGGCCGTCCAGATCGAGCTGGAAGTAGGCTGACGATTCCTTCATCCACACCGCCCACGTGCGCCCCGGCGTCACTTGCCGCTGGGTGCCGGGGTAAAGCGACTGCCAATACCCTTCGGGATTGTCCATCGAGTGCGGATCGACGGCCCAGAAGGTGATCCCGGATCCAAGCAGGTCGGTGTACTCCTTCCAATTGTTGGACAGCGGTGGCGGCGTCTGCGACAGATGCTGGGCGGACAATGGCCCCGCACGGAAGAAACCTTGTTCGTTGCCGGCCGAGCAGGATGGATCATCCATCAC
>JBOHYO010000358.1:0-3490 GCA_050737935.1 Rhodanobacteraceae bacterium | reverse complement strand
GACAAGGCGCCGAAGACGGTCGCGAATTTCCTGCAATACGTGAAGGACGGTTTCTACGCGGGCACCGTGTTCCACCGGGTGATCCCCGGATTCCTCGTACAAGGCGGCCTGTACACGCGCGAACTGCGGCCCAAGCGCACGCTGCCGCCGATTCCCGACGAGGCCAACAACGGGCTTTCGAACCTGCGCGGCACCGTGGCCGCCGCCCGCGGACCCGACCCCGATTCCGCGACCGCCCAATTCTTCGTCAACGTGGTGGACAACCCGCGCCTCGACTACGTCGGCAACCAGAGCGGCATGACCTGGGGATACGCGGTGTTCGGCAAGGTCGTGCAGGGCATGGACGTGGTGGACAAGATCGACAACCTGCCGACCGGACCGCAGGGGCCATTCATCGGCGACGTGCCGCGGCCGCTGGTCGTGATCGAGGGCGCCAAGCTGATCGGCGAGGCCGCGCACCCGATACCCGAACCGGTATCGCCGGTGACCGGCCAGGCTCCCGCTTCGGCGCCGGCCTCCAGCAAGAAACCCGCGAAGCACTGACGCGGCATTGTCCTCCCCTTCAAGGGGAGGGTTGGGAGGGGATGGTTACGTGTCGATTCTCTTCGTCTCCGACCTGCACCTGGACGAAGCGCGCCCGCACATCGTCGAGGTGTTCGAACGCTTCTGCGCCGGCGAGGCCCGCGCTGCGGATGCGCTGTACGTGCTCGGCGACCTGTTCGAGGCCTACATCGGCGACGACGATGATGCCGCGTTGAACGCGCGCATCGGGACCGCTTTGCGCGGTGTCGCGGATGCCGGCGTGCCGGTCCGCTACATCGCCGGCAACCGCGATTTCCTGTTGGGCGAGGATTACGCGCGACGTTGCGGCATGGACATCCTCACCGACGGAACGGTGGTCGATCTCCGCTGCACGCCGACGCTGCTGCTGCACGGGGACGTGCTGTGCACCGACGATGCGGCGTACCAGGCGTTCCGCAAACAGGTGCGCGATCCCGCATGGCAGGCGGCGTTCCTCGCCAGGCCGCTCGAAGATCGTCGCGCGTTTGCGCGCCAGGCACGCGATGCCAGCCGGGCGCATACCTCGACCACCGACATGGCGATCATGGACGTCAACCACGAGGCCGTCGAAGCGGCGCTGCGCGAGGCCGGCGTCACGCGCATGATCCACGGCCATACCCATCGTCCGGCGATCCACGATTTCCTGCTGGACGGAAAAACCGCGCAACGCATCGTGCTGGGTGATTGGTACGAGCAGGGGTCGGTGCTGCGGGTCGGTCGCGATTCGGTCGCATTGGAGGGCCTCGAGGCGGCTGCGTAGCGGTACCGTCGGATCGCTGACTGAATCGCAGGGACTGCCGCTGAACGCCCCGGATCAAGTCCGGGGCAGGCTGCGGGCGCCAAGGATGGCCGAGTCGTCCGAAGGGCGAGCGCCAAGGACGGCCGATTCGCCCAACGGGCGAGCCACATGGATGTGGCGAGTACGCGAATCAGCCGCCCGCCGCGTCGATCGCCTCGCGCAGCATTTCCACGCCGACGACTTCGAGTTCGCCGATACGTGAGGCTTTTTTCGGAGCGTTCGCTTTCGGCACGATCGCGCGCCGGAAGCCGTGGTGCGCGGCTTCCTTCAGGCGTTCCTCGCCGTTCGGCACCGGCCGCACCTCGCCGGACAAACCGACTTCGCCGAACGCCACGGTCTTGTCCGGCAACGGTTTGTCGCGGAAACTCGACAGCACCGCCAGCAACACCGGAAGGTCCGCGGCGGTTTCCTGTACCCGGATGCCGCCGACGATGTTGACGAAAACGTCCTGGTCGAACACCGCCGCGCCCCCGTGGCGGTGCAGCACCGCCAGCAACATCGCGAGGCGATTCTGATCCAGCCCCAGGGCGACACGGCGCGGATTGCCGAGGTTCGACTGGTCGACCAGTGCCTGCACCTCGACCAACAACGGACGGGTGCCTTCGCGAGTCACCATCACCGCACTGCCGGGCGTCGCGCCCTGGTGCCCGGTCAGGAAAATGGAGGACGGGTTGGGAACCTCGCGCAGGCCCTTGTCGCCCATCGCGAACACGCCGAGTTCGTTGACCGCGCCGAAACGGTTCTTGAATGCGCGCAGTACCCGGAAGCGCGAGCCCGATTCGCCCTCGAAATACAGCACCGCATCGACCATGTGCTCCAGCACGCGCGGCCCGGCGATGCCTCCCTCTTTGGTGACGTGGCCGACCAGGAACACCGAGGTTCCGGTTTCCTTGGCGAAGCGCACCAGTCGCGCCGCGGATTCCCGCACCTGCGACACGGAACCCGGCGCCGCGGGCAGGCTTTCCGTCCAGATGGTCTGGATGGAATCGATCACCAGCACGCGCGGTTTTTCGTTCTGCGCGTGTTCCAGGATGCGTTCTACGCAGGTTTCGGCGAGCGCGCGCAACGGCGCGAGTTCCAGCCCCAGCCGATGTCCGCGCGCCGCGATCTGCGCCAGTGACTCCTCGCCGCTGACATACAGGCCGGCGAGCCGGTCGCCCAGCGCGGCCAGCGTCTGCAACAACAAGGTCGATTTGCCGATGCCGGGATCGCCGCCGACCAGCACCACCGAGCCTTCCACGAGGCCTCCGCCCAACACCCGGTCCAGCTCACCGATCCGGATCAGGTGACGCTTTTCGACCTCGCCCGCCACGCCCGCCAGCGGCTGCACCTTCGCGGCATCCACGCCCGCATAACCGCTGCTTCGCGCCCCGGCACCGGCGGCCTTCGTCGCAGGCTGCACCACGAACGCGGACAGCGTGTTCCATGCGCCGCAGGCCTCGCACTGGCCCTGCCACTTCGGGTACTCCGCGCCGCAGTCGCTGCAGACGTACGCAGTTTTTGCCTTGGCCATCACGTGCCGTCCTCGGTGAACAGCACGCGCCGGGTGACGCCGCAGGTGAGTTCGTAGGAAATCGTGCCGGCGTGGTCGGCGATCATTTCGGCCGGCAGTTGCCGTCCCCACAGGGTGACGACATCGCCGATGCGGGCACCAGGCGCGCGACGCAAATCCAGCGTGATGAGGTCCATTGACACCCGCCCGATGGTGGCGGCGGATGTGTCGTTCACGAACACCGGCGTGCCGGACTTCGCGCTGCGCGGATAGCCGTCGCCGTAGCCGATCGCGGCGACGCCGACATCCATGTCCTCGGGGCATTCCCAGGTCGCGCCATAGCCGATGCGCTCGCCGCGCGCGACGCGGTTGATCGCCACGAGACGTGTGGTCAACGTCATTGCGGGTGCGAAGCCGAAGTCTGCGCCGCTCTTGTCTGCCACCACAGACAAGCCGTACAGCAAACCACCGACGCGAATCCAGTTTCCACGCGCATCCGGCCAACCCAGCAGGCCGGCGGAATTGGACAGGGTACGTTCCCCGGCAAGATCCTTCGTCGCATCGAGAAACCGCTGCGTTTGCCGCATGGTGAAGTCGCTTTCGAATTCATCCGACGAAGCGAAATGCGTCATCAGCAC
>JBOHYO010000357.1:0-4213 GCA_050737935.1 Rhodanobacteraceae bacterium | reverse complement strand
GGCCAACGCCGAGTTCAGCCTGACCGCGGTCGATGATCCGTACCACTTCGCCAGCGCGAGCGAGCTTTCGCTGTTCCGGCGTCCGTTGCCTGCGACCAACCTGATCTGGGATACGTCGATGATGTGGGATGGCCGCGAAACCTTCGCGCCGTTCCAGCCGCCGATGGACGCAGGACTCGATGCCGAGGACATCCGCGACAGCCTGGCATCGCAGGCGCTGCACGCGGTCCTCGGCCACCAGCAGGCGGCGATGGCGCCGAGCCAGACGGTGCTCGATCAGATCGTCGCTTTCGAAGTGCACCTCACCACCGCGCAGATCCGCGACAACCAGGCTGGCCTGCTCAACTCCGACGGCGGCATGGGTGGTTCCGACATCCTGGCCCAGCAGAAATTCTGGGTCGGCATCAACGATTCGCTCGGCAACGATCCCACGCTCGATCCGTTCGATCCGAAGGTGATGAGCCTGTTCGACCGCTGGCGCGACGCTGATCCCTCGCGCAAGTTCGATCCGGCGGTGCAGGCCCGCTCCGCGATCGCGCGGGGGGAGCAACTGTTCGACTCGATGCCGATCGACATCACCGGCGTCGCGGGGCTGAACGACGTCACCGGCAAGACGGTGATCCACGGCACCTGCGGCACCTGTCACAACGCGCCGAACATCGGCAACCATTCGGTCGGTGGACCGCTCAACATCGGCATCGCCGACGCCAGCCGCCGCACGCCCGACCTGCCGCTGTACACGCTGACCAACCTGCGGACCGGCCAGAGCATCCAGACCACCGACCCCGGCCTCGCGATGCTGACCGGCAAATGGGCTGACATCGGCAAGTTCAAGGGCCCGAACCTGCGTGGCCTCGCCGGGCGCGCACCCTACTTCCACAATGGTTCGGCGGCCACCCTGCGCGATGTGGTCGATTTCTACGACCAGCGATTCCACGTCGGGCTGACCGACCCGCAAAAGCGCGATCTGGTGGCGTTCCTTTCAGCGCTTTGATGCGCCGCCGATGCCTCGAATTGCAGTCCTGGAATGTGCCACGGACCCTACGACACCGCTGACCAGGAAGCGTTGTCACCCACCAAGTGAGGGCAGCAAATGAAGCGTCTACTCGTTGTACTGTTCGGCATGCTGGTCGTCGCTGCCGCGGCGCCGGCTCTTGCGCTATCCGGCCACGCCACGGCCGGGTCCAACGCTCCGACCATGCACCGCTACCTGATCAAACGCACCTTCCCCGCGGGGGCGCTCGACGGTCTCGATCTCGCGGCCAAGCGCAAGGTGAATGCCACCAATACCCAGTACCACGTGAAATGGGTCCGCTCCTACGCCACCGCCGACAAGAACCTGACGTTCTGCATCTACGAGGCGCCCAACGAGCAGGCGATTCGTGAGGCCGCCAAAGCCAACGGAATCCCGGTGGACCAGATATTCCAGGTGCCCGTGACGCTGATGCCGCAAAGCAAGGACAAGGTCGTTCCGTGAGTTGCGGTGGGCGGTTGCTGCACGGGGTCGTGCGCGTCCCGTGCAGGCATCTCGGGATGAGCTGTTGCCTGGGCTTGGTCGCCTGCCTTTTCTGGACCGTCGCCGCGCATGCCGGGGATGATCCTGCCCCGATCCGGGCCCTCGTCGACCGGGGCATCACGATCGTGGGCAGGATGCCGGCGCCACCGGGGTTCAAGGGCTACATCGGTGAGTTCGCCGGCCAGATGACTCCGGTGTATCTGTTGCCCGACGGGCGTCACACCACCGTCGGTGTGCTGTACGACGAACACGGCAAGGACCTGACCAACGCCGCCTTCCGCGCGGCGACCGCGTCCGTGCCGGACCCCGCGCTGTGGAAACAACTCGGGCAATCCGCATGGTTCGCCGAGGGCGCGTCCGAACCCGAACGTGTGGTCTATGTCTTCACCGATACCGAATGTCCGTTCTGTCACAAGCTCTGGCTAACCTTGCGACCGTACCTGCATCGAGGCGGCGTACAGGTGCGCGACGTGCTGGTCGCGGTGATTGCGCCCGAGAGCCTGGGGCGTGGCGCGGCGGTGCTTGCCGCCCGTGATCCCTCCGTTGCCTGGCGCATCCACGAACTTGCCTTCGGCCACACCCCTGTGAAGCCGTTGGCGTCGGTGGACCCGCGGATGCGCGCGAAGTTCGGAGCCAACAAGGCATTGATGGCCCGGTTCGGGGCCTTCGGCACACCGGCCATCGTCTATCGAGACGGGAAGGGCGCGATTCGAATGGTGCTCGGCTTGCCCGATGAAGCCACCCTGAAGGCGATTTTCGGCAACTGAACGCGAAGCCGGGTCGGCGGTCCTCTGCCATAATGCCGAAACCCGTCCCGGACGGGCTTGCTGATTCCTGCGGAGGTCATTGACATGAACAAGCGCTTCCTTGGTGTGTTGGTCGCGGGCGGGCTCACGGCACTGCTCGCCGTGCCTGGCCTGGCGGCCCTGGATACCGGCGCGACCGCGCCCGGGTTCACGGCGACCGCCAGCCTTGCGGGCAAGGATTTCAGTTTTTCCCTGAAACAGGCGCTCGCCAAGGGTCCGGTGGTGGTCTATTTCTACCCGGCGGCCTATACCGGCGGATGCGATCTCGAAGCGCACACCTTCGCGACCGACGCCGACAAGTTCACACAGGCCGGTGCCACCATCATCGGCGTGTCGGCTGATTCCATCGCGCGCCTCAACCAGTTCTCGTCCGACCCGAAGTACTGCGCGGGCAAGTTCCCGGTGGCCTCCGACTCCGATGGCAAGATCGCCGCAACCTATGGCCTCGAGATGACCCCACCGCAGAAGGGCGTGACCGACGTGAACGGCGATCCCGTGACCCACGGCTTCCTGCCACGCACGACCTTCGTCATCGACCCCAGCGGCAAGATCGTCGCAACGTTTTCGTCGCAACGCGATCACCTCACGCCCGACCAGCACGTCGAGCGCTCGCTGGCCATCGTGCAACGAATGCATTCCAGCCAGGCTCGATGACGGCGCCGTGACGGTGTCGGCGAACGGGTACCGATAGCAGGCCTCGCTAGCCGCGCTTGCTTTCGAGGCGTGGCTCCGCGACGCTGGCGTAATGCCAAAACGCAATCGTCCGCCGTCCCGTTCCGCCCGAAAGCCGCAAGACACCAAGCAGGGTCGCCGCGGCAACCCTCCGCAGCGACGGGCGGTGGCGCAGTCCGGCAAGTCATCCGAAGCAAGCCGCAAACGCGCCCACGCAGCCGGCGGCATCATCGATCCGCATGCCGAACGCGAGGCGCAGCGCTACGAACATCCGATCCCGAGCCGCGAAGCGATTCTCGCGCTGCTGGCCGAACACGGCAGCCTGCTGCGTCCGGAAGCAATCGCCGATGCGCTGAAGATCGCCGATCCCGAACGCCGCGAAGCGCTCGACAAGCGCCTGCGCGCGATGCTGCGCGATGGCCAGTTGCTGCAAAGCCGCCGCGGAGGGGTCGCGCCGGCGGAAAAGATCGGCTTGATGGCCGGCACGGTGCTGGCCAATGCCGACGGCTACGGCTTCCTGCGCCCCGACGAGGGCGGCGAGGATCTGTATCTGTCGCCCGCGCAGATGCGCCAGGTGCTCCACGGCGACCGGGTACTCGCGTCGGTGGTCGGCATCGACCGCCGCGGTCGCCGGCAGGGCGCGATCCGCGAGGTGCTGGAGCGCCGTCCGGCGCGGTTGGTCGGTCGGGTGGTCGAGGAACACGGCGTCACCGTCGTCGATCCCGACGACCGGCGCCTGCACCAGGACGTGTTGATCCCGCCGGATGCGCGCAACGGCGCCCGCGCGGGACAAATCGTGATCGCCGAGATCACCGAACCACCGACCTCGCAGCGCGGGCCGATCGGGCGCGTCATCAGCATCCTGGGCGAGCGCCTGCAGCCTTCGTTGATCGTCGAGATGGCGATTGCCAGCCACGGCCTGCCGCACGAGTGGCCGGAGGCCGTGACCCGTGAGGTCGAAGCGATCGAACCGAAGGTTTCGAAAGCCGAGCACGCCGGCCGCGTCGATCTGCGCGAGCTGCCGCTGGTCACGATCGATGGTTCCGATGCACGCGATTTCGACGATGCGGTGTATGCCGAACCCGCGCGCGGCGGCGGATTCAAGCTGATCGTCGCCATCGCCGATGTGTCGCATTACGTCGAGCCGGAGACCGCGCTGGATGAAGAGGCATACGGGCGGGGTACGTCGGCCTACTTCCCGGGCTTCGTGGTCCCGATG
>JBOHYO010000356.1:0-4815 GCA_050737935.1 Rhodanobacteraceae bacterium | reverse complement strand
CAGCCCCAGCAGCAGTACCGCGGCGCCACCGACCAGCCAGGACACGATTCCGGCGGGCCCGGCGATATCCGCAACGTAGCTGGCCGAGAACAGCCAGCCGGAACCGAAGACCGCACCAAGCCCAATGAAGGTGAGATCGGTGAGACTCAACTGCTTCTTGAAATGACCCTGCCCTGCCGCGGAATCGCCTTCCGCGACCGTGCCCGGAGCGGCGGCCGAGCCTCCGACTTTCACGGACGTGCCGCCCCCATGGCGTTGGGACCGGTCCCGAAGGCCGGAATCATCGCGACTCCGACGCCGGCGTCACCCGTTCCGTGGTCGATGGCTGTTTGTAGATCACCCCGCCCTTCATCACGAACAGCACGTGTTCGGTCGCGGTGATGTCTTTCGTGGGATCGCCCTTCACGGCGATGATGTCGGCGTCGAGGCCGGGGCGTAGTTGGCCGAACTGGTCCTGCTGTCGGAGGATCTTCGCGTCCACGGCGGTGGCGGCAAGCAGCGCCTGCGCGGGACGCATGCCGTCCTTCACCATCCACTCCAGTTCCTTGTAGTTGGTGCCGTGCTTGAATACGCCTACGTCGCTGCCGCAGCCGATGGTGACGCCAGCCTGCATCGCGAGCTTGAACGCGTTCTGCGACTGCTTCATTTCATCGGTCGGCGGATCGCCCGGTTTCCAGCCGTGGAAATACTCGGCATAGGCGACCACGGCTTCCAACGTTGGCAGGTAAGCGACGTTGTGCTGCTTCATCATCTCGAACACTTCGCGCGTGCCGCCGAAGCCGTGTTCGATGGTATTGACGCCCGCAAGGATCGAACGCCGCATGCCTTCCGGCGTGGTGGAATGCACCGACACCGGCAGGCCCAACGAATGCGCGGCTTCCACGCCCTTGTTCAATTCCTCTTGCGTGAAGGTCGGTACCGAACCTTTGGATTTACCGCAGTGGTAATCGGCGTAGATCTTGATCCAGTCCGCGCCGTGGCCGGCCTGGTCGCGCACCGCCGCGATCATCTCGGGGATTCCGGCAACGGGAATGCCGCCCTGCGGAATGGTCATGTCGGTACGAAAGCCCATGGGGCCGGGTCCGTAGCAATCATTGGCGACGGTGGCGCGGGTCGCAACGAACAGGTGCGGCCCCGGAATCAGCCCTTCATTGATCGCCTTTTGCACCTGCACGTCGGCATAGCCCGCCCCCTCGGTGCCGAGGTCGCGCAGCACCGTGAAGCCGGCCATCAGGGTGTCGCGTACGTGGTTGACCGCTTCGATGGTGCGATACGGCAGCGGCTCCTTCAGCACCTGGTCGTTCCACAGGGTTTCGTTGTACGGGTGCAGGAAGATGTGCGAGTGCGCGTCGATCAAGCCCGGCAGCAACGTGGTCCCGGGCAGGTCGATTTCCTTCGCACCGGACGGCACCTTGATCGAATCGCGAGGCCCCACCGCGGCGATCTTGCCGCCCTGCACCAGCACCGCCCAGCCCGCGTGCGCGGCTTCGCTGCGCGCGTCGAACACGCGATCGGCCGTGAGCAGGAACACGGCGGTAGCGGCTGAAGCACCTTGGGCGTGCGGAGGCTGCGCGGCCCAGGCGATCACCGTCGTTGCCAGCAATACCAACGCGAAAACCAGCTTGCGCAGCGTCATGGCCACACTTCCCCCATCGCACCGAAGTGCGCAGCCTACACCCAAGGCCGGGGGGCTTGCGATGCGGCCCCGCGAGGTCGATACTGCGGCGGTTGCATCGAGTCACCAGTCGTTCCATCGCACCTGCGAGAGGGGAACCACGATGAAGGTGATACTGACGTTTGCAGCGGGCATCCTGCTCGCGGCGGCCGCGACGGCCGCACCCCCGCCAACTACACGGCCATCGATCAAGCACGGCAAATACCTGGTCGGCTACGGCGGCTGCAACGACTGCCATACGCCTGGCTGGGCGGAGCACGGCGGAAGGGCTCCGAAGAACATGCTGCTGACGGGCGGGGGCATGGATTTCCAGGGTCCCTGGGGCACGACCTACGCAGCCAACCTGCGTCTTTACATGGCCAAACTCACCCTCGATGAGTGGATCCACAACGCGCGCACCATGAAGGCGCGCCCCGCGATGCCGTACTGGACGTTCCGCTATTTGAGCGACAAGGACCTCGGCGACGTGTACGCCTATATCCGCTCGCTCGGTACGGCCGGAAAGCCCGCGCACGACTACGTGCCTCCCGGGCAGCCCGCGCCGCTGCCGTATCTCAAGTTGATGCTGCCGCCGCCGCCGGTACGGCCCGCCGGGAACTGACGGCTCGTCGCACCAAGGGAATTCGATGATCGGCGAATGGTATGCGGGCGTGCGCGTGCTGCACATCCTGTTCGCGGCGCTGTGGTTCGGCACCGCCGTGTTCCTGACCCTCTACGTCTCGCCCGCGATCCGCGTGCTCGGTCCGCGCGGGGCACCGGTGATGGCGGAACTGATGCGCCGGCGGATGGGCGCGTTCATCGCCGCGGCCGGGGGGCTGACCGTGCTCTCGGGCCTGTGGATGTACTGGATCTTCAGCAACGGCCTGGATGCGAAGATCGTGAGCCATGGCCCCGGCCTCGCGCTCGGCATCGGCGGGTTGTGCGGGATCGCCGCTGCCGTGATCGGCGGCGCGGTGATCGGACGCACCGTCGAGCGTGTTGCCGCCCTGTTGCGCGACGCCGCAGCGATGCCAGAAGGTGGCGAACGAACTGCCGCGATGCAGACCATTGCGACCCTGCAGCACCGCGTCGCGCTGTTCAGCCGCTGCGATGTGGCGCTGCTGCTGGCCGCGCTGATCGCGATGTGCATTGCGCACAGCCTCTGAACCTGCAGCCGTCAATCGCCAGAGCCCAGCCGATGCGCGGCATTGACCAGACCGACGTGTGAGAACACCTGCGGAAAATTGCCGCGCAAGCACTTTGCGTCGGGGTCGTACTGCTCGGAAAGAAGCCCCACATCGTTGCGCACGCCGAGCAGCCGCTCGAACATTTGCGTCGCCTCCTGTTTGCGGCCGAGCATCGCCAGGTTCTCGACCATCCAGAACGAACACACCAGGAACGAGCCCTCGTCCCGGACCTCGCCATCATCCTCGCAATAGCGCCACAGGAAACCGTCGCGACACAAGTGCTTCTGGATCGCGTCGATGGTGCCCAGCATCCGCGGATCGTCCACCGGCAGGAAACCGACGATCGGCATGCGCAGCGCCGCCGCATCGATCGCGCGGCTGCCGTAACGTTGCAGGAAAGTGTTGCGCTTGCGGTCAAACCCGTTTTCGCACACGTGTGCATGGATGCGGTCGGCCAGCGTCCGCCAGCGAGCGGCGTCGCCCTCGAAACTGGAGCTCTCGATGAGCTGCGCGACCCGATCGACCGCCACCCACACCATCACCTGGGCGTGGGTATAGCTGCCGATGTGCTCGCCGAGTTCCCACAGCCCGGCGCCCGATCGTTGCCAATGGTCTTCAAGGTATTCGACCAGCCGTATCTGCTCGTCGAAGTCGTCCTGGTGCATCGGAAGGCCGTGCTGATGCGCCACGTGCACGCCATTGATGACCTCGCCGTAGGCATCCATCTGGGTCTGCTGCCACGCCTGGTTGCCCAGCCGTACCGGATGGTTGTTCTGGAAGCCGATCAGGTGATCGAGGCTCTGCTGGTCGATACGGCACGCGCCGTCGACGCGGTACACCGGCTGCAGGTGCGCCGGATCACCGGCCGTCACGTCGACCAACCAGTCACGCCACATCCGCGCCTCTTCGTGGTACCCGGAATGGACCATCGCGTACAACGTGAAGGTGGCATCTCGGAGCCACGTGTAACGGTAGTCATAATTCGCGACGCCGCCCGGCGTCTCGGGCAGCCCGAGCGTGGGTGCCGCGATGACCGCCCCGGTCCGATCGTCGCTCAATGATTTCAAGGTCAGCAGCGAGCGCAGAACCGCGTCGTGCCAGGAACTGGAACTGGTGTAACGGGCGCTCCATTCGCGCCAGAACGCTTCGGCCTGGCTCAGCGCCGCGGCGGCGTCGCGCGCCTTGGGCTGATCCCGCCACGCGTCGTGCCACGTCAACACGAATCCGACGCGCTGCCCCGGGCTCACCGTAAAATCGGCACACCACGCATCGTCCTTCCGCGCAAGCTCGAGCGACGTGTTCAATTGCAACGCATCCGGCCCGGCAACGATCCGCGCGCCGTGGTCGCAACGCTTGCTCGACGGGCGCAGCCGCCCGTAATCGAACCGGAAGCGTGCCGACATCCGCATCGGAACGCTGCCTTCGCGCCCTTCTACGATGCGCACCACGTCGACCACGTCGCTGCCATCGCGCGCAAGCGCGATGAAATCGATCAGCGCGACTTCGCCGTCGTCGGTGGTGAACACCGTTTCCAGCACCATCGTCCCGTCCCGGTACTCGCGGTGCACCGAGCGCGGCTCTGTAGCCGGTGCGATCGACCAGTGGCCGTTGTTGGGGGTGCCGACCAGCGCGGCGCAAACGGTCGACGAATCGAAGCGAGGCAGGCACAGCCAGTCGATCGATCCGTCGCGTCCGACCAACGCCGCAGTGCGCATATTGGCGATGAGCGCGAAGTCTTCGATCCTCCGATCCATGCGGCATCCTGTGCCGCTTCGCGTCAACGCCGCGCGAACGTCCGGTGGTTACCGTAAACCACTTGTCATTCGGGTCGAACCCGCGAAGCGGGGCCGTATCCGGGTCGGCGTGCTCTTGCAGGTTGGTGCTGACCCCGGACCTGATCCGGGGGAAGCCCAACGAGGGCTGCGACCCCCACCCGCCACCGGCGCGTCGGCTGTTGGGCTTCTCCCGGAACGA
>JBOHYO010000355.1:0-1813 GCA_050737935.1 Rhodanobacteraceae bacterium | reverse complement strand
CCCAACAACGAGACATGCACGATGCGGCGATCGCGTGGCCTGCGTCGGGGGCGGCGAGAAGGACGTTGATCAGAGTTCCCTAAGGCGCAGGCGACGGGCCGTAGTAGCTCTCGAGCAAAGCGGCGACTGCAGGCTCCGCGCGCTGCAGCCGCGACGGATCGGAGAAGTGCAATTCGCTGACCACGGCGAAGTATTCGCCAGGGTTGGTCGTGGCGTACTCGTCGATCAAGGTGGCCTGGCCGCGCCGGACGGCAGCGACCAGATCGTCGTAGGCGCGCTGGAAGGCGTCGATCCATGCCCGCCACGACATCCCGCGCGGCAGCGGCGGTACGCCATCCGGTGGTCCATCCAGCATGTCCAGCTTGTGCGCGATCTCGTGCGCGACCACGTTGTAGCCGTCCCACGGTTGCGCGAGATCCTGTTGCACGGCGGCCCACGACAGCACCAGCGGGCCGATCTGCCAGGCTTCGCCGGTAAGCACCTGGTCGCGTTCGGTGATGACCCCGGTGCTGCCGTCGTGGTGCCTGTGGCGCACCTTGAACTCGCCGGGATACACCACCACGCCCTGCCAGCCGCGGAGCTCGCGAAAACCCATCTGCAAAATCGGCAGGCACGCCTGCATCGCGATCAGCAGACGTTGCGTCGCATCGAGCTCGATCTCGATCGGATACATACGCTTGCGCTGGAGAAAACGTGCCGCGAGCAGGCGCAACCGCTGCCGGTCCTCCGCAGAAAGCCGTTGCGCGAGCGGACAGGTGGCCAGCGCGTCGCGCCACGTCGCATCGGCGATCGCAGGCGGCGGGCGTCGGCCGGGCAGCCAATCGAACCATGTCATGAAGATATTCCGCGACGCGGCAACCCTTGAATATGGTCAGCCCGGCGTTGCGTCTCAAGAGGCGCCGGCAGAGCGCGCCCAACCGGAGCAGCACAAGGCGGGGGTTTTCGTGAACATGTGTGCCGACGTGGCGCCGTTGCCGACAACGTGAACGCCGTCATGCCGCGGTTTGGCGCGAATCGGCTTACAATGCGCGTCCATGCAATCAGACATTTCCCCGCCGCTCGCGGCAGAAAATGCGCGGGCGGTCGCTCCCGGCTGGCTGCATGTGGCGTATTGGGACCTTCGCCGTCGCCCCTGGCGGCTCCTGAGGCTGTTGCTGTATCCGGCGTACCGGTGGTACCAGCATGTGCTCGCCCGCCAGGTTACGGCGGGACCCGTGCCGGCGCACATCGGCCTTATCCTCGACGGCAACCGCCGCTTCGCCCGCGGCATGGGCCTCGAGTCCACGCTCGGCCACCAGTACGGCGTGAACAAGCTTCGCGAGGTGCTCGAGTGGTGCCTCGACCTCGAGGTGCGGCACGTGACGCTGTACGTCTTCAGCACCGAGAACTTCGGGCGCTCGAGCGCCGAGGTCGAGTGCCTGCTGGACCTGTTCGTCCGCGAGAGCGCGCGCCTGCTGCAGGAACCGCGGATGCAATCCGGCCGGGTGCGGGTGAAGATCATCGGCCAGCGCGATCGCCTGCCCGAAAAGGTCGTGGCCGCGAGCGAGGCGCTTGAGCTCTCCACCGCCGGTCACGACGGCATGCTGCTGACGATCGCGCTCGCCTACAGCGGGCGCCAGGAAATCACCGACGCGGTCAAGGGATTGCTCGCGAGCGCCGCCGCCGAAGGGCGCTCCCTCGAACAAGTGGCCGCCGGCCTGAAGTCCGAGGAAATCGAACGCTACCTCTACACCGAGGGCGTGCCGGACCCCGACTTCATCATCCGCACCAGTGGCGAACAACGGCTCTCGGGATTCCTGACCTGGCAGGCGGC
>JBOHYO010000354.1:0-1682 GCA_050737935.1 Rhodanobacteraceae bacterium | reverse complement strand
CCTCCGCGGTGATGACCCGTTTTGCGGGTAGTTCGAAACAGCGACGAATGACGTGGGTGGAAATCGACATCGGCGGTCGGGCCGCCGCTGGGGCCTTTGGGGGAAGGTTGGTGCCCGGTGGCGAGCTCGTACAGGCGATTCTGCCAGCGACGGATCGCAAGGGGCTCGTCCACGGGCGTGCGCGCGTAGCACTCTGCATCCGGTTGGCCGCGCCTTTCCCGCTTGCGACCATGGCGACCGAATGTGGGCGCGATCGACGACATGCCAAACAGCGATAGACGTATGGACGTCTAAACGCCTATTGACAAGGCGTCAAACGCACCTGTAGCCTGCGCTCATTGCTCATCGAGACCGGCTGAGGGACAGGCCCTTGGAAGCCGGGGCAACCCGCGAACCCGCAAGGGTTCGCACGGTGCCAACTCCTGCGGAAGGCGCATCGCGCCACCCGAGAGATGAGCCGCGCAATCCCGTTCGCCGCGGGATTGGACGGCTGTTTCCGGTTCTCCGCATGACTCGATGCTGGATGTCATTCGGAGAACCATCATGAATCTCGCCGTCGCCCCCGAAGTCGCTGATCCGCACACCGAAACGTCGCCGCGGGCGAAGCGGCTCGCCACACGTTGCATCTGTCTGCGCGGTAGCCGTCGTGTCCGGATCGTTCCGCGCTACGGGCAAGGCCCGGTCGACGCCGAGGTGCATTACCTGTGGGCTGGGGCTCCGGGTGCGCCCACCGTGATCGTGCAGGGCGGCATTTCCGCCGATCGCGACGTGTATTCGAGTCCGGAACACTCGGTGCCGGGCTGGTGGGAGCCGCTGGTCGGTGCCGGCCGTGCGATCGACTTGGAGCGCGTGCTCGTGCTCGCGATCGACTGGCTCGATGCGGGCGACGTTGGCGCACCCTCGATTGCCAGCGAGGACCAGGCCGATGCACTCGCGGCTTTGCTGGATGCGCTCGGCATCGCCCGCGCCGATGCATACATCGGCGCGTCCTACGGCGCGATGGTCGGACTGGCTTTCGCTTCCCGCCACGGCGATCGCCTGTGCAAGCTGGTGGCGCTGGCGGGCGCCCATCGCCCGCACCCGTTCGCCACCGCGCAGCGCGCGGTGCAGCGCGGCGTCGTCCGGCTCGGACTCGACCATGGCTGCATGGACGATGCGCTGTCGTTGGCGCGGCAGCTTGCATTGACCACGTATCGAAGCGGCAACGAGATCGGGCGTCGCTTCTCCGGTGGCGCGGAATACCGGGACGGCCGCTTCCGCCTGCCGGTCGAGGGCTGGCTCGAATATCACGGACACAGATTCGTCGCGGGCTTTGACGCTCGTCGTTATCTCGCGCTCTCGGAATCGGTCGATCTGCATGACATCGACCCGAAATCCGTGCGCGTGCCGGCCACGCTGATCGGCTTCGCGAGTGACCGGCTGGTCCCGCTCGCCGACCTGTGCGAATTGCAGCAGCGGCTCGGGGCGCCGGCCAGCCTCGAGGCCGTCGAATCGCGGTATGGCCACGACGGATTCCTGAAAGAACACGAACGGCTGGCGCCGCTGCTGCGCGAGGCGCTGGAACACTGCGGAGGATGACATGACCACGACGTTTGCTTCTTGTACCCGCGCGGTGCGCGCCGGCATCGAAACGGACACGCAGCACGGCGCGGTGGTGCCGCCGCTGCACCTCTCCAGCAACT
>JBOHYO010000353.1:0-9328 GCA_050737935.1 Rhodanobacteraceae bacterium | reverse complement strand
AAACCGGCATCGGCGCGTTCTTCGAGCCGAAGCTGCGGGAACGCTACGGCGTCGTCGAGGATCGGCACGTGCTGCTGGAATCCTTGGCCCAGGTCGGCCTGAAGCACGAGGACATCGATGTCGTGGTGCTTTCGCACCTGCACTTCGACCATGTCGGCGGCCTGCTGGCGGCGTGGGAGGAAAACGCTCCGCCGCGGCTGCTGTTTCCGAACGCGACGTATCTGGTCAGCGCCGGCCATTGGGCGCGTGCGGTACACCCCCACGCGCGCGATCGCGCATCGTTCGTTCCCGGTGTTCCGGAATTGCTGGAGGCGAGCGGCCGGCTGGAACGGATCGACGGCGAGTATTCGCACACCCTCGGCAAGGCGGTGCGTTTCCACTGGTCGCAGGGGCACACGCCGGGCCTGATGCTGTCGGAAATCGTCGGCCCGCAGGGCAACGGCGGCGTGGTGTATTGCGCCGACCTGATCCCGGGACGGCCATGGGTACACCTGCCGGTGACGATGGGCTACGACCGCGCGCCGGAAATGCTGATCGACGAGAAACGCGAGTTCCTCGACGACAAGCTGCGGCGCGGCGTGCGGTTGTTCTTCACCCACGACCATGCGGTCGCGATGGCTTCGCCGCACCGCGATGAGCGCGGCCGCTACGGGGTCACCGACGAGCAGGCGCAATTTGCCGGCGCGTCGTTGTAAGCTCGCGGCATGATCCGCCTGCCGGAATTTTTCCGCAATCCGTCCCGCAACGCCGCGCTGTCCGGCGGTTGCCTGCTGGTGCTCGGGCTGGTATTGCTCGGGTTTACCGAACACGCCGACAGCCTGCGCGCGATGGGTGAGGATGCATTGGGCGGGTTTGTCCGCACCGGCGAAGCGGCGGTGCCCGGACCCGCGAGCGACGGACAACTGGTGCTCGCGGTCGGCGCTCCCGACATCGAGGGGCCTGCGCGTGACGCGCAGTTCGGCATCGCGACCGAGGCGCCCGCAGTAATGCGCGAGGTCGAGATGTTCCAGTGGAATGAAACGCGTTTCGGTGGCCAGCGCGGCTATGAAATGGACTGGTTCGATCACCCGATCGACTCGTCCGCATTCGACAATGCGGATCGCCACGCCAATCCCGGCGCGTTCCCGATCAACGCTGCCCGCTTTGACGCACCGGACGTTACGGTGGCCGGCTTCCGGCTCGCGCCGGAGCTCGTGCACATGATCCAGGGCCCGGAATCCTTCGATCCCGATCTTTCGCACTTGCCATCCAACATGGCCGCAACCTTCCAGGCCCATGACGGCATGCTGGTGACCAGCGTGGATCCGGCGCAGCCGCGGGTCGGCGACTTGCGCATAAGCTGGATGCGGATTGCCCCGTCACACCTCACCGTCTTCGCGCGCGATGAGAACGGCACCCTCGTGCCCGCGCGCAATCCGGAAGGCAAACCGATCGCACAGGTTCTGATCGGCCGTCACTCGCTCACGGACGTGCTCACCGATGCCCCGCAACCGCCGCGCTTCCGCTGGGCGCGACGCGTGCTTGCGGTGCTGCTGGCCTGGGCCGGCGTCGGGTTGCTGCTGCCGTACCGGTTCCGGCGCGACCGCGTGTTGTCGCTGGCAATTGCAGTGGTGCCGATGGCGGTGCTGGCCGCAGTCTGCTGGTTCGATGTGCGCGCCCTGGTCGCGGCGGTCCTGGTGGCAATCGCGATCCTCGCCTCGACACTCGCCGGCTGGCGTGTGCGCAGCGATATGCGGGAGACGTGAAGATGCTGATTGCGGGGTTCTACGTGGCGTTGGGTGCGCTGCTGATCGTGGCGCTCGCCGTACGCGTGATGTGGCTGCGCAACGCGCGCGGCGTCGGACTCGGAGGAGGCGGAGACGCGGTGCTGGAGCGCGCGATCCGGGCCCACGCGAACGCGGTCGAGTACCTGCCGGTCGCGTTGCTGCTGCTGGTGCTGCTCGCGCTCGTACAGACCCGGCCGGGCCTGTTGCACCTGTTCGGGATCGTGCTGATCGTCGCTCGGATCTTCCACGCCATCGGCTTGTCGACGGCGTCCGGTCGCTCCCTCGGCCGCATGGTCGGGGCGGGACTGACGGTGGCGGTGATGCTCGCGATGGCGATCCTGCTGATCGGGCGTTTTGGGATGGCACGTATGTAGTGTGATCGTCCATGACCGCTGCATGCCTGATGTTTCGCCAGCCCCAGCCAGGGCGGCTGTTGTGAAAAGTCAGGCCATGGAAGGCCGTTCTGGTCTCCCCCGAGGCTGAGCCGCCATCGCTGACGGATGGCCCCGTTGTGCCGCGATCACGGACGATCGCATAAACAAATTGCGTGATCGAGGAACCACAGGCCGGCGAACAGTTTCGGGTCGATCGAATAGCCCTTCTCCGCCATCGCGTGCAGCCAGGCGCCGGCCTCGCCGCGCGGGACTTCATGGACCACGATGTCTTCGCTGGCGTCGCCGCCGCCCTCGCCGACCTTGTGCAGATCGAGCGCGCGCACGAAGTGCATCATTTCGGTGCTCATGCCGGCTGAAGAAGGTCCCGTGTGCAAGGGCACGACACGCGCGCAGATGTAGCCGGTTTCCTCCTCGAGTTCGCGGCAGGCGGTCGCCGCGATGTCGTCGTCCGCATGGCCGGCGTCGCCGATCAATCCGGCCGGCATCTCGATCGTGTGTTGGCGGATCGGCACCCGGTACTGTTCGACGAACAGTACGCGGTCCGCGGGCGTCACTGCGACGATGATCACCGCACCCTCGGGGTTGTTGCGTTCGACGAATTCCCAATGCCCGCGTTGCCGGAGGGTCAGCCATCGCCCCGCATACAGTGTTTCGGCGGGCGCGTCGGCGCCTGCGGGGATGCGCAACGCGTGGGTCATGCGATGGCCTCCATCTGCAGGATCTTGAGTGCCCGGGTGCGGGTGAGCGGACCAAACCGGAAGCGCTCGAACAGCGCATTCAGCGCGATCGGGTCGGGCGCCTGCCGCTGCAGCCGGTCGGGATGGTCGGGAACGGGAGCGTCCAACGCGATCCGGGCGAGTCGCTGCGACAGGCGTGCCTGAGCGGCATGGGCGCGCAGTTTCGACGCCATCGAAGCTGCTCCGCGCAGGCGCAGGAACGGAACTTCCTCGACCCGCGCCAGCAGGGTTTCGAGATCGCCGAAGTGCGCCAGCAGCGCGGCCGCACCCTTCGGACCGATGCCGGGTACGCCAGGAATGTTGTCGATTGCGTCGCCGGTCAATGCCAGGAAGTCGACCACTTGGCGTGCCTCGACACCGAGCCGTACCGTCACGCCCGCGGCGCCCCAGCGCCGGCCGCGCGCGTAGTCCCACTGCTCGGCGCCGTTCAGCAGCAATTGTCCGAAGTCCTTGTCGGCCGAGACGATCACGGCGCGGAATCCGTGGGTTTGCGAAACACCCATCAAGCTCCCGATCAGGTCGTCCGCTTCGTAGGCGGCGTCCGCCAGCACGACAAGGCCGAAGGCGGCAGCGAGTTCGCGGCAATGTTCGAACTGCCGCTTCAACTCCGGCGGCGCGGGGTCGCGATTGGCCTTGTAGGCCGGATAGATCGCGTTGCGGAAAGAACTCGTGAGCGCGATGTCGAAGGCGGCGACCGCGTGGCTCGCGCGGGTGCGTTCGAGGAAATCCAGCAGGAAACGCGCGAATCCATGGACCGCGTTGACCGGTTCGCCTGCGGTATCGAAAAACACGTTGGGCATCGAATGCCAGGCGCGAAACACGTACATGCTGGCGTCGATCAGGTATAGCGTCGATGTCTGCGTCGACGCCGGCCCCGGCGGCGCGTCGGTCAGTGCGTCCACGCGCTCACCACCTCGTCGGGCACCGGGCGGATTCGCTCCGGCGGTTCATCGCCACGGCTGCCGATATGGATGTAGCCAATCGCGCGCTCGTCGTTCGCAAGGCCCAGCAGTTTCGCGGCGTCACGGTCGTAGCAGGACCAGCCGGTCAGCCATTGCGCGCCGAACCCCGCCGCCTGCGCCGCGAGCAGCAGGTTGAATCCGAGGCAGCCTGCCGACAGCAATTGTTCCTGCGCAGGGATCTTCGGGTGCTGCTCGTCGATGCGCGCGATCACCGCGAGCACCACCGGCGAATGCGCGAAGCGCTCGCGATCCTTGGCGAGTTTCTTTTCGGGGACACCCGGATCCACGCGCGCATGCAGCTCGGCCAACGCTTCGCCGTAGTGCGCACCGAGCTCGCCGGTGAAGGCGATCAGCCGCCACGGCGTCAACTTGCCGTGGTCGGGCACGCGGATCGCGGTGGCGATGATTTCGCGCAGTTGTTCCGATGTGGGCCCGGGCGCTGCCAGTTTCGCGGCCGGCACCGACCTGCGGTTGCGCAGGAATTCGAGTGCCCGCGCATCGAGGTGATATTCGTCTTGCATCCGGCCAGTCTAGCAGCCGGGCCGTACCGCTCCCGCCGGGCATGGGCTAGGATGCGGGGATTGCCGCGGGAGGAAACCATGCCGATCACGATTGCCGCCTTGCGCGAAACCGTCGCTGGCGAACGCCGCGTCGCCGTGACCCCGGAGACCGCGAAGAAGTACGCGGCGCGCGGGATGCGGGTTTTGCTTGAATCCGGTGCGGGCGAGCGCGCGGGGTTTCCCGATGCCTCGTATGCCGGGGTCGAATTCGCCGCCGCCGACGCGGTGGCTCAGCAGGCCGACGTCATGCTGTGCGCACAAACGCCGGCGCAGGATCGCGTCGCCGGGATGAAGGAAGGTGCGGCGCTGATCGGTCAATTGCATCCCCACGATGCCGCCGATCGCCTGGCGGCCTACGCACAGCGCAAGCTCACGGCATTCTCGCTGGAACTGCTGCCGCGCACCACCCGTGCCCAGGCCATGGACGTGTTGTCCTCGCAGGCGGCTGTGGCCGGGTATCGCGCGATGCTGATCGCCGCCGAGGCCGCGCCCAAATTCTTTCCCATGTTGACCACTGCCGCGGGCACGCTGCGTCCGTCGAAGGTGCTCGTGATCGGCGCGGGCGTGGCGGGCCTGCAGGCAATCGCAACCGCGCGCCGGCTGGGCGCCATGACCGAAGGTTTCGATGTGCGCCCCGAAACCCGCGAGCAGATCGAATCGCTGGGGGCGAAGTTCCTCGACCTCGGGGTCAGCGCCGCGGGGCAGGGTGGCTATGCGCGCGAGTTGACTGCCGAGGAACGCGCCGCGCAACAGGCCAAGCTCGCCGAGCACGTGAAAGGCGTGGACGTGATCGTCACCACCGCCGCGGTGCCGGGGCGCCCGTCGCCGAAAATCATTCCCATGTCCATGGTCGATGGCATGAAGGCCGGCGCCGTGATCGTGGACCTCGCTGCCGAGGGCGGCGGAAACTGCGAGGCGACGAAACCCGGCGAGCGGGTCGAGCGCAATGGCGTCACGGTCATCGGCCCATTGAACCTTCCCTCCGGCGCACCGCTGCATGCTTCGGAGATGTATGCGCGCAACCTCGCGAACTTCAGCGAGCTGGTGGTGATCGAGGGCGCCTGGAAGCCCGATTTCGAAGATGAACTGGTCGCGAAAACCTGTGTCGCGCGCGACGGCGAGGTCGTTTTCGGCAAGGCGTAACGCCGCTTGGGATGCATCCCGCGAATGTGATGCCAATCCGCAAAATGAATCTGCTCCGGATGCAAAGCACGCCTTGCCTGCCGGTGTCGACGTCAATATCGGGGCGCCATTGTTGGCGTTGGCGGACGTGCAGATCGACTTCTCGAAGCCGTCGCTATGTGTGAGCCCCAAGCCCGCAGTAAAACAAGGTGCGGTGATCGTGGTTCGAGATCGGCGGGACGAGTCCATCGCGACAAGCCCGATGGTCGTCTTGCTGAAGGTTCTGGAACACATTCTGACGATGTCGCCGCCAAGAGGCGTCACGGAGATGGCGCCACGCCGCATGCTCAGTGATCGTTCCGGGATGCCGGATGCGCCGGGATCGGCCGGCCGGGATGCTCGGTGGCCCAGCGCCGACGTTGCTCGGGCGCCATCGCGCGCCAGCGTTCGCGCAAGGCGCGGCGCTCGGGCGGCGGCAGCGTCTGGAACTTGCGGAACGCTTCGCTGACCCTGGCGCGTTGTTCGGGCGTGAGGTTGCGGAAGGCCCGCGCGTTTTCGCGCAACTGGTGACGTTGTGCGGGCGTCATGGCGGCCCAGCGACGGAGGCGTTCGCGGATCTGCTGCTGTTGTTTTGGCGAGAGGGTCGCCCACTGTCGCGCATGGTCGGCGAGGCGCTGCTGCCGCGCGGGCCGCAATCGGTTCCACTGGCCCTGCACGGGCGCGAGCATCCGTTGCTGCCGGATGGATAGCCGGGACCACGCCAGCGGCTGTGGCTGTGCATTCGCAGCGGCAGGCGCGGGCGTGTCTTGCCCCGGAGTCGCCGAACTCGCCTGGGCCGAGCCCGCGGCCGGCGCGCCGATGAGGCATACGGCAGCCAGCAGCAAAGTCGCAATCGTCGAAGTGCGCATGGTCACCGGCTACCCCGCGACGGTGGCGAGGCCGCGGCCGGCTGGGTGGCCACCCAGCGGTAGAAATCGAGGTCCTGGACCATCTCCATCTGGCTGCTGCCGATTTCCGGGACGCCGGCTTCTTCGCTGTCGGCCGGTTCGGCCGCGATCGGGGCGGAGGACGATGCGACGCTCGCAGCGGGCCCCATCTGCCGGGCCGGATGCATCCAGACCAGCCCGACGGCGAGCGCGCAACAGGCGATCGCGGTGCCCGCCAGCGCCGCCCAGAACCCGGCGAGGTGCTGGCCGGCGCCCGCGTTCAGCGTCTTGCGGCGGGCCAGGCCGAGCCGTAATGCGTGATAGGAATCGGTCCCCTCGCAGGCACTCTTGAAGACGGCGCGCGCACGAGCAATGACTTCGCCATCGCTCGGCAGGCTATTGAATATGTTTAGATTGGAATCGGTCATCACCAGCCCTCCAGTTGCGTTCGCAGCGCATCCATGGCCCGCGACAGGTGCGTTTTGACGCTGCCTTCGCTGCAACCCATCGCTTTCGCCGTGTCGGCGACATCCAGTCCTTCCAGCACCCGCAACAGGAATGCCTGTTGCTGGCGGCGCGGCAGCGCACGAATCGCCTTCGACATCGCTGCGTGCGCCTGCCGCGAAGCGAGCGCGCGCGGTGGGTCGGGGCCGAGATCCGGCGACTCCCAGGCCGGCAATTTCTCGTCGTCGGCCGTGACGGTGCGCCCGGACCAGACCAGGATCCGGTTGCGGACCGTGCGCCGGCGCTGCAGGTCGGTAATCCTTCTGCGCAGGATGCCCCAGAACAACGGCGGCCATTCCTCCGCCGGCTTGCCGGAGTAATGCCTGACCAGTCGCAGCATCGCATCCTGCACGGCGTCCAGGGCCTCGTCCGGATCGCGCAGCGCGATTTCCGCGATGCGCCACGCGCGGCGTTCGACCGAGGCGAGGAACGCCTCGAGGGTCGCCGTCGCCGAGGGCCTCGCCGCATCCAGCGCGGGCGACCGCGCCGCTTCGAGCGCGGTCGCGGCGGTCACCGCAGCTCCTTTCGCGGGAATCGGTTCGGCATCCTTGGTCTCGCGCATCCGCACTTGCCTTTGATAACGCGCCAGCTGGATTCGGGTTGACGTTCCATCCGGAACCGCGCTTGCCGCTATGATGGCCGGGGCCTGGTGTGCCGTTCCGTGAGTAACTTGATCAAGTCGCCAGCGGATTTTCGCGGCTGGCTAGGCGCGGCGACGAGGCATAGCGGGACTATGGCGCGGAGCCGCAACAACGCCAGACGCGAAAAGACGCGGCGGATTTCGCAAGATTATTTGCGGGACGGCGCACTTGGGAGGGAAACATGATCACCGGCTTTCTCGCACTGTATATCTTCATGTTGGCGGCGTTCACCGGCTACGAGATCATCGCTCGGGTCCCGGTCATCTTGCATACGCCGCTGATGTCGGGTTCCAACTTCGTGCACGGGATCGTGCTGGTGGGCGCGATGGTCGCGCTGGGACACGCCGAAACGCCGGCCGAAATCACCATCGGCGTGATCGCGGTGCTCCTGTCCGCCGGCAACGTCGCCGGCGGCTACGTCGTCACCGAGCGGATGCTGGAGATGTTCAAGGCATCGGGGCCCGTTCGGTTGAAAGAAAAAGCGCAGTGATTCCGGGGCCGTTTGCATGCGGGTGTGAACCTGCAAATGGACGGTGCATCTGTCGCGCGCATGGCGCGCTCCTACAACGGGTCGGGGAGCACCGATGACCTTGCCGTCGTACGTGTCCACCATCGTCGAAGCGGTCTATTTCATCGCCGCGGTCCTGTTCATCTGGGGCCTGAAACGGATGAGTTCGCCGCGCACCGCGCGTCGGGGAATCATCTGGGCCGGTGTCGGCATGGCGGCCGCGATCCTGGCGACGTTCTTCCTGCCGGGCATGCACAACTTCGGCTGGATGATCGCCGCGATCGTGGTCGGCGTGGGGCTGTCATGGTGGGTCGGGCGGCGGGTGCCGATGACCGCGATGCCGCAAATGGTCGCGCTGTTCAACGGCATGGGCGGCGGCGCCGCGGCGGCGATCGGCGCGGTCGAGCTGATCCGGTTCAATGCCGCGCTGAAACTCATTCCGGACACGTTGCCGATCCAGCCGGAAGCCTGGGCCACGAACCCGGGGCACCTGGGGTCGGTCGAACTGACGCTGGCATTCGTCGGCGCGCTGATCGGCGCGATTTCGTTCACCGGTTCGCTGATCGCGTTCGCGAAACTGCAGGGCTGGATGGACCGTCGTTTCGTATTCCCGCTGCAGCGCTGGGTGAATCTCGCGATATTCGCCGCCGCGGTGGTGTGCGGTGCGCTCGCGTTGGCCGCGGGAATCGAAGGCCACGCTTTCGCGTGGGGTCTGTTGATTGGCTTTGTCGTGTTGTCGCTGGTGTTCGGCATCGCCATGACGCTGCCGATCGGCGGCGCCGACATGCCGGTCGTGATCTCGATGTACAACGCGTTCACCGGCCTCGCGGTCGCGTTCGAAGGCTTCGTGTTGCAGAACGAAGCGATGATCATCGCCGGCATGGTGGTGGGCGCGGCTGGCACCTTGTTGACCCAGTTGATGGCCAGGGCGATGAACCGCTCGCTCGCCAATGTTCTGTTCGGAAATTTCGGCGGTGGTGGCGGCGAAACGCAGGAAATAGGTGGATCGCTGAAACCGATCGAAGGTCCCGATGCGGCGGTGATGATGGCTTACGCCGAACGCGTGGCGATCGTGCCGGGTTACGGCATGGCGGTGGCGCAGGCGCAGCACAAGATCTGGGAGTTCGCGAAACTGCTGATCGACCGCGGCGTCAAGGTGAAGTTTGCGATCCATCCAGTGGCCGGCCGCATGCCCGGTCACATGAAC